>CAJWBJ010000070.1 GCA_913020495.1 uncultured Oleiphilus sp. | reverse complement strand
ACCATCATCATCCCTCCTTGAAAATGCTTTGCCGCTAACATTTTGTCGAGTAGAGCTTTAGGTAATGACTCGCCTGTTTCAAAGTGGCGACTAATCAACGGAATAGCTTCTTCCTGCCAGCACCAATTTTCTAAAAACTGACTTGGCAACTCAACCACATCCCAAGGCACCCCTGATATGCCGGAAACATCTGCGGCTTCGACCTGTGTCAGCATATGATGTAAACCATGACCAAACTCATGAAACAAAGTCGTGACTTCATTATGCGTTAACAAGCTGTCTTTACCATCCACAGGCGGGGTAAAGTTACAAACCAGATTCGCCACAGGCAATTGTAATGTCCCATCAGGCAAACGTCGTCTGACACGACTATCAGCCATCCACGCTCCACCACGCTTATTCTTGCGGGCATATAAGTCCAGATAGAAACCTGAAATTTCTTTCCCGTCAGTATAGATGCTGTAGTAATGCGAGTCGGGATGGCAAGTATTTATATCTGGTCGTGCCAGTACTTCAATATCAAATAACTTTGCAACCACATCAAATAAACCCTGAAGTACAACAGGCACAGGAAAGTAAGGTTTAAGCTCTTCCTGAGAAACATCGAAACGCTGTTGTCGAAGTTTTTCTGAATAGAACCCGACATCCCACGACTCAAGTGAGGGCTGACCAAATGAATCTTTTGCATAAGCTGAAAGTTCTGAGAACTCCTTCTTCGCTACAGGCAGTGCTTTATCTGCCAATTGCTCAAGGAATGTTATCACCTCATCAACCGAGCCTGCCATTTTGGTCGCAAGTGAACGCTGAGCATAATTTTCAAAAGAAAGAAGTTTTGCAAGCGCCTGTCGGGTCGACATTATTTTTTGGATGTTCTTACTGTTATCCCATTTGCCAGCATTTGGACCTTGGTCAGATGCGCGCGTCAAATAAGCTTCATACAGCTCTTCACGTAATGCCGAACTTTCACAATATGTCATGACAGGTAAATAGCTAGGTATATCAAGCGTCAATAAATAACCATTTTCATGGCCTTGCTCTTTCGCCAAACTAGCCAATAACTGCAAAGCGCTTTCAGGTAAACCAGCGAGTTCTTCGACTGACTCAACATGTTTGCTCCAACCTTGAGTGGCATCCAGTACATTTTCTGAAAAACTATTGGTTAGCGAAGAAAGTGTTTGTTTAAGCTCCGAATATGTTTGCTTATCAGCTTCATTTAAACCTATACCTGATAGTTTAAAATCACGTAATTGATTTTCAATCACTTTCTGCTGCGCACCATTTAATGCGTCAAACCCAGCGCCTTCAGCAAGCCGCTTATATGCCTGAAATAAGTTTTCATTTTGACCAATTTCAGTTTGATATTCTGTTAACTTAGAAATAAGGCGCTTATAAACCTCACGTAATTCATCGGAGTTAAGCACCGCATTGTAATGAGATATGACTGACCAAACATTGTTAAGCCTGTCATCAGCGGACTCCAAAGGGTAAACCAGACTTTCCCAAGTATCAGCCGAACGTTCTAATAGTTTTTCAATTAATTGCCGATTATCTGCGAGCACTTGGTCAATCGCTGGTTCAAAATGTTCGATTTCTATTTGGTCAAATAATGGTAAAGCGGTTTCAGACAACAGAGGATTCATTCAGGTGCTCACTTAGAAAAATAAACGTTGATAATATATGGGGTCTATCTATCAATTTAAAAGTGCATCATTTTTTAAAGCTTATGGATGTGCAATCAAACCTCTTCAAGTATAAAATCGAATTTTTCACTTGTATGCTAACAGGATCTAAAAATGACCAATATCAGAAGCTACCTAGAATTCACACCTAATTTAGGCACGCGCGTCTTTGTTGACCCTAGCGCCTTGGTTATTGGGGATGTTGAAATTGGTGAAGATAGCTCTATCTGGCCGATGGTCACCATTCGAGGTGACATGCATCGTATTCGAATTGGTGAACGTACGAGCATTCAGGACGGCTCTGTTTTGCACATTACTCATGCAGGCCCTTACAACCCAGATGGCTTCCCACTCATTATTGGGAATGATGTTACCGTAGGGCATAAGGCTTTATTACATGGTTGCACTGTTTCTGATCGTGTATTAGTTGGTATGGGCGCCATTGTTATGGATGGTGCAATCATTGAAGAAGAAGTCATTCTGGCGGCTGGTAGTATAGTTCCGCCCGGAAAAGTACTTGAGTCTGGTTTTTTATATCGCGGCAGCCCTGCAAAGCAAGCACGACCTTTAAGCGATAAAGAACGTAGTTTTTTTTCTTATACTGCACAGAACTACGTCAAGTTGAAAGATCAGCATATTGAAGATCACCAGCGACAAGGTTTAAGCTCATAAACCTTGATGCGTGAAAAGTGGCATAACTGAATGCAGGCCTGCGAAACATGATACAGCCTGCGTTTAGCATTGCTAGCGCTACATGTATTCACTGTGTTTCTTAATAAAGCTCTTTAATGTCTTGCTCGCCATAGTACTGACTTTATTTTTCAAAAATGACGACCACCCCAGTAACAAGCCTGGCGCACCGAGCGATTGACGACTCCAGCGCCAGAAATCAAAATGGTCAATATGCTTCATTATTTTGCCATCTTTAAACTCAAATTCAGCATCAATAATATTGTGAACAAAACGCCCTGACTGGCTAAAAGTATATTTCGGTTCCCAATGCGCAGATATAACCCCATCACTCTCGGTCACACTATATGTGATTGCCAAGTCAGCGCCACGCTCACAAAGCATGTGCCACATTGCACCGATATGCTTACCCTTTAATTCGAAGGCCTCATCACGAAAATAGGCATCTGGATGATAACAGTCAGCCATGGTCTTAAAGTCTTTATTTTGAAAGGCTGTGTAAAATTTTTCGATTAAAGCTTTGTGTGAACTCATAGTCACTCCATTAATAGGGCTATTAGGTAATTTACATACTACCTATTGCTATTTCTGATAGAAAGAGTCATATATGACAACATATAGACGCGATTAGGACATCAAATATGAAATGCACTATTCTTGCCCTAACTGGCTGCCCCGTATCTTCCGTTACAGGGCCATTAGAGATACTAAGTCTGGCAAACAGTTTTGTGGCGCCTCAAGGTGCGATGGATCTATCAATATTAGGTGAGTCAGACCAACAAATCTCCTGCGCTAACAAGTTAACATTAACCGCTCACAATACAATTAATAATGTGAATCAAACCGATATCATCATTATTGGCGCCATTGGTAAACCCTCAGAAAAATCATTTCATATCCGACCAGAAACATTGAACTGGATTCGACACCAACACCAACAAGGCGCTCAAATCGTTAGTATCTGTACTGGCGCTTTTGTTTTAGCCGCGACAGGCTTACTCGACAATAAACAAGCCACGACCCACTGGGCCTGCGAAAGAGTATTCAAAGCACTGTTCCCAAAAGTATTACTGCAAGTAAATGCGCTATTGACACAAGACGGATCAGTTTTTTGCTCTGGCGGTGCGAGCGCTTATCAGGATATGACGCTGTTTTTAATTCGACAACATTTTGGAGATTTAATCGCCCATCAGTGTGCAAAAGCCATGTTGATTGATTTAGACCGGCGCCAACAAAATAATTATGCCCAATTTCAACCATCACGCCAGCATAATGACTCGCTTATACATACACTCCAGGATTGGTTAGACCAAAACGCGACATCCCAATTCCAAGTGGCTATTTTGGCGAATCAAATACATCTGAGTGAACGTCAATTAAAACGACGTTTTAAGCAAGCTACTGGCGAATCCCCCTTAAATTACATTCAAGCTTTAAGAATTGAAATCGCAAAATATAAATTAGAAAATTCAAATGATCATATCGCCGCTATCGGACGAAAGTCAGGTTATGAGGATACGCGCTTTTTCCGACAATTATTCAAACGTTACACAGGGCTTAGCCCAAGCGAATACCGTTCAAAATCGAGTTTTATCCCCTTATAAATGATCAAGTGGTACCGCCGTCCGGTCAATAATTTTACGCAATACAAAGCTGGAATGAACACCTGTCACACCGGGTATGCGAGTTAACTTCCCCAATAAGAAGGCCTGATACGCATCCATATCAGTCACCATCACTACAATCAGATAATCAGCGGCCTGTCCGGTAATCATTGAACAGGATAATACCTCTGAATACCCCTCTAAAGTCTGCTCAAAACTTTCGAAGCGATCTGGCGTATGCCGATCCATACTCACTTGAATCATGACCGTTAATTTTAAGTTGAGTTTCTCAGGGTTCAATAAAGTAACAGTTCGATTAATGATGCCGCTATCTTCTAGCTGCTTAACTCTCCGGGAACATGGTGATGGTGAAAGCCCTACTTTTTCAGCCAATTCAAGATTACTGATACTGCCATCTTTTTGTAATACGCCCAATATTCGACGATCTAACCTATCTAAATTCATCAACCTAACCTCTCAACTACAACTTTAATTTCACCATAAGTAGACAAAGAGCAATATATCACCCTTATTAGCAAATTTAATAGAGATTAATTGCCAAATAAATATAAATTTGTAGCTAGTTAGCAAACATTCTCCCTCTGATCACATTTATAATTTCTGCTCGTTAAGGTGCTCGCACCAATACGATACAGGTCGTGATCCGACTACCCGCTCGTAAGTACCGAGGTGAGCTCAAAAGGCTTACCTTATCGATGAGACTTCACAAGAGTTTAAAGAATTGAGTACGAGCTAACTTTTAACCTATATCAAACAGGAGTTTTACCATGTCAGGTTTCAATCATTCCAAGTACCAGCCTTTCGCCCCGATCAAAATGAGCCGGCGTACCTGGCCAGATCAAGTCATATCAAAAGCACCGACTTGGTGTAGTGTTGACCTGCGCGATGGTAATCAGGCCTTGATTGAACCCATGTCAGTTGAGCAGAAAAAGCAGCTTTTTTTATTATTGGTCAAAGTAGGATTTAAAGAAATAGAGGTTGGCTTTCCTTCAGCATCACAACCAGACTTCGACTTTGTACGCTGGTTAATTGAAGAACAGCAAGTACCTAACGATGTGACTCTACAAGTATTAACCCAAGCTCGTGATGAGTTGATTGAGAGAACATTCGAATCATTGAAAGGCGCTAGGCGTGCAGTGGTTCACGTATACAATTCTACTTCTACCGTTCAACGAGAGCAGGTATTTAAGTTAAGCAAGCAAGGCATTAAGGATATAGCAGTTAATGGTGCAAAAAAGGTTAAGGATTTAGCTGAAGCAAACCCGGAAACAGAATGGGTTTTCCAATACTCTCCAGAAAGCTTTACAGGTACGGAATTAGATTTTGCAGTTGAAGTCGTTGATGCGGTAACCAATGTTTGGCAGCCAACACCTGAAAAACCGGCCATTATTAACTTGCCAGCCACCGTAGAAGTATCAACACCCAATGTTTTTGCCGATCAGATTGAGTGGTTTTGCAATCATGTTAATCAACGAGAGTCGATTATTGTCAGCGTACATACCCACAACGACCGAGGCTGCGGTGTGGCTGCAGCAGAACTGGCTGTCATGGCAGGGGCACAGCGCGTAGAAGGCACTATGCTAGGTAATGGCGAACGTACCGGTAATATGGATATCGTAACCATGGCCTTGAACTTATATAGTCAGGGAGTTGATCCTGATCTATACCTTGCTGACATGGATGAAATTGTTCGCGTCGTGAAAACCTGTACTCAACTGCCAGTACACCCTAGACATCCTTATGCTGGTGAACTTGTATTTACCGCATTTTCAGGTAGCCACCAAGATGCAATTAAAAAATGCTTGGATATTCAAACGGACGACCAACCCTGGCAGGTGGCTTATTTACCGATTAACCCAAGTGATTTAGGTCGTTCTTATCAGGAAGTAATCAGGGTAAATTCTCAGTCTGGCAAAGGTGGAATTGCGTATTCATTAGAACGTGATTATGGCTTGTGCTTACCACGCTGGTTACAGATAGCCTTTAGTGCTGTCGTTCAAAACCATGCTGAAGTCAGTGGTGGCGAAGTTTCATCCCAAGCGATCTGGGAGTTATTCCACCAAGTATATATTGATCAATCTTCATCAAACCAGCCACTCGTTAGGCTAGGTGCTTTTGAACATAAGCGCACGACTCACGACAGCATTCAGGCTCAACTAATTTTAGAAAACGAAACTATTCGAGTGTTCGGAGAAGGTCATGGTGTGATTGATGCCTTTGCTCAAGCAATAAAAAAACACTACGGCGCACTCATTGATATTCAAGAATACAATGAGCACGCATTGCAGGAAGGAAGTGATGCCGAGGCGGTATCGTATGTTCAAGTAAGCATAAACAATCAGCGCTACTACGGTGTCGCTATCCATGAAGACACAGCAACCGCCTCACTAAATGCTATTTTAAGTGCTGCAAACCAATTTCTACTTGAATTTCAGCAGAAGCCTGAAAGTCAATTCAGTATGAAATCTGCTTAGAAAATTGAAAGCTACTGACTGAAGTTGAATAGACATCAGTCAGTAGCTTTCCCCTAAACTCAGTTTAATATATTTTCTCCTAAGCCCATTATCAAACCTCAAAACAATCTTTTAAACATACACGGTGTTTCCTCACTCCTTGCATATTTCCTGCACTTTTACTCAGTAAGGTAATCAAACAATCAAAAAGCGGTTGAGTTCTTAAAAAATTGTAGAGGTGTTTATGAATAAATTTATATTGTCGTTTTTGGTAATGACTACCACTGTCATATTAAGTGCTTGTAGCTCTAGTGAGCAGAAATCTGAAGACGAAATATCACCTGAAACACCGATAGCCCAAGAAGAAAGCGGTGACATTTCAGCGACAGTTTGCACCTCTGGCACAGACCTAAGCTTGATACCAGAAAACTACCTGATCGCTTTAGAAAAATATGCACTTACAAATAGCGAATACTCTGTTTACGTGTGTACAGAAGATGCTAACAATGATGGCGAAGCTGACTATATGGTCATTGAAAGCACTAACCTGCCAGAACATGAATCAGTTTATTTTGATGAGTCAAACCATCATCATAAAGACTTCGACTTCACCACAAATCAGCACAAATATGATTCAGTCTATAATGGGACACAACGTTTAGGCTCTGCAGGCAACAACAAAATTGAAGCACAAAGCATTATTATGAAGATGCCTATCAATCCAACATCAGCCAATACTAAAACAGCAACTTCATTTGCAACCATCGGCCTGGCCTTGAATGGTGTGTCATTTTTTAATGAGAATGCCGCCCCGGGCGATGAAATTACAGAAGAGCTATTTACCTTTGATCAATGCTCTGGGCATCCTCAGCAGCAGGGTGTTTATCATTACCATGTTGACCCTGTTTGTTTGATTCGTGATTTAGGCGGAAATGTGAACTCTGAAACGATTACCGTCGACAATAAAACCTACCAATGGCTCGAAGATGATGGTTCTAACGGCAGCCTTTTACTTGGTTTTTTAAAAGATGGCTTTCCTGTATACGGTCCAGTTGGAAATGATGAAAAAGACTGTAGTGGGATTAATATTGATACATCAACAATTGACCAATATAACGGGCACAGTCATTGTACAGCTGAGTTCGATAGCGCTATCTATCACTATCATGTCAAAACAGCTGAATTAGGTGGTACTGGCAGCCCTGTTTTTTGGATTACCAATGAATATTTTTATGGTATTCCAGGTATTATTCAGCAATAAAAAAAACCTAAAAATCACCCATAAAAAAGGCACTCCTTAAAGTGCCTCTTCCAAGTGTAATCTTTACCACTTAGTACTTGTTTTAACTCAAAACAGCTAAGCGCCTTTAGCTTTTAAAGCCTCAAGGTAATCAACAGAACGACGATGTTCGCTCACTAACTCTACAATTGATTTATCCTCCACAGACTTTGCACCTAAGTCTCGTCCTTCAGCAACAAACATATCTAAAAAGCGGGTAAAAAAATCAGGTGTCATATGCACATACGCTTGATGTAAGACATGGTAGTCATGACTACTATCATCAAGCGGTTTTAGTGATAGAAACCCTTTAATTCGCTCATCACTCCACTGCTCGTCTTCTACTTTTGGCTGACTTGGTCCGCTCACGTAATTCACCTTCAATTAATAAAATTTTCGGCATTATATAACGAAAGTAGCTTCAGGTATTTAAAATTTAAAACCCCCAACTACTTTCTTCACAAATAGGGCTGTAAACACTAATTTCTACCCGGCGATTTTTAGCTCTATTTTCAGCTGTATCATTCGGTGCTAGGGGGTTCGTTTCTGCATGTCCTGCGGCACTAACCCGGTTTACATCTATTTTATTATTTAAAATAAGTTGATGCACAACACTCACCGCTCTGGCGGCTGATAAATCCCAGTTTGAGCGGAACCGGCTTGAGTTCACAGGCAAATTATCGGTGTATCCCGAGACCGTTACTTCGCCTTCACAGTTAGCGAGTACCTCTTCAATTTTTTCAATAATGGGGAACATTGCATCTTTTAATTCTTCACTACCGGAAGGAAAACTTGTTGAATCAGAAAATCGTACAACCACCTTGTCGGCATCATAGCTAACAGTTAAAGAATCAGATGATATTTCAGCAGCCAAAGCGTCAACCAGCGTTTCTGTTAACTGATCAATATTTGGGTCAATCTGTTTAACTTCAACTGGAGGCGCTGGCTCTTCCAACATTTCAACATCGGGTTCATCAAAATCTTCAAATTCTTTCTCTAAATCAGACTGATCATCTTTAGGAAGAGGAGGGATCTCGGGGTGCTCAGCAAAAATGATGCTTCCCCCCGAGTTACTTTGGGCAACACCAAAAGAGGCCGACAAGGCAAAAGCCATCGCTTCATATTTAGCGACATCGGTTTCTGAAAAGCTCAGCAGCAGTATAAAAAAAGTAAGTAACAACGACATCAAGTCAGCGAAGGTGACAATCCAACCAGCTCCTGAATTACTTTTTGGTTTAGGTTTTGGGATTGCTCTCATTTGCCGCTACTCTTCTGCCATTAGTATGTCGCGCTGCTGAGGGGGCAAGTACGTCGCCAACACTTCTGTAATAACTCTGGGGTTTTGGCCTTTTAATATATTCTGAACACTGGTGATAACTAACGACATATTACGATGCTCATCCTGAGCTTTAAGGTTTAGTTTATCAGCTAAAGGGGTCGCAATTACCTGATCAATAAAGGCTCCATAGAATGTCGTCAATAATGCAACAGCCATTGCAGGGCCGACTGACGAAGGGTCTCCCATGTTATTTAACATTTGAACAAGGCCCACCAAGGTTCCAAGCATCCCGAGGCCTGGTGCAGTCTGCGCAATCCCGCGAAAAACTTTTTCAGCTGCTTCATATCGCTCTAATGATTGTTCAAGCTCTTGAATCAGTAACTCTTCAATAAATTCAGAAGGATGACCGTCAATACAAAGTGCGACACCTTTACTCAGAAAAGGCTCTTCAATCTCTGTATTTTCTAAACCAAGAATTCCTTCTTTTCTAACAATATTAGAGAGCTCTTTTACTTGCTGAATAATCACAACCGGGTTTTCAGTACGCTCTAAAAAAACCGTAGAAAAAGCCAATTTGAATGACGAGGCAATAGTAAATAAGCGAAACTTGGTCAATGTTACGGCTATGGTGCCAACAAAAACAATTGCTAAACCAGGAATATTTACAAAATCCATAATGCCGGATTCAAGCAGTATTGCTCCGACAATAATGGCAACCCCGGCAAGGAGACCAATAATGGTTGCTAAATCCATAAATATTTTCTCATTCTTTATTGTCTATCGTATGAATAATAAAAACGTCATTTAAAGTGCTCTTAATGTCTCCATTACTTCTGTAGTTTGAGGTTTAACCCCTCTCCAGATATCAAATGCCTCAGCGGCTTGCTCCACGAGCATCCCTAAACCATCTATTGTTTTTGAAGCACCATACTGCTTCGCCCACCCATTAAACACGGTCGCATCTTTGCTGTACATCATGTCATAGGTCACTGTTTCTGGTTTGATAACCTTTACTGGTAACGGCGGTAAATTTCCAGACAAGCTTGCAGATGTGCCATTAATCACCAAATCATAGGCGTCATTCACTGCCTCAAAGGCGCTACTTCTTATATTTCCCAAGTGTTTGAAGATTGAAACAAGTTCATCTGCTTTGCTCAAAGTCCGATTACATACCACGACACATTCAGGCATTTCTTTTAGTATAGGCTGTAATACGCCTCTTACCGCACCGCCAGCGCCAACTATTAGTATTTTTTTATTTTTCAGCACAATTCCATTGTTTTTCAGGTCGCTAACCAGACCAACACCATCAGTATTATCACCACATAATTTATTATTCTTACTTAAATAAAGCGTATTTACGGCACCCGCTAACTCAGCTCGCTCAGTTCTTTCTTGGCATAGGGACCATGCCTGTTCCTTAAAAGGCACCGTAATATTAAGACCTTTTTGATTTTTTTGTGCAAAAAAAGTATTCACAGACTCACTAAAAGCGTCTAATGGAGCTTCAATTTTACCGTAATTTAAGTCCTGATTTGTTTGCTGTGCAAACATTGCGTGAATCATTGGAGACTTACTATGTCCAACAGGATTCCCTACGACTGCATAATAATCCATAAGCTTAAATACCCGCTTCTAATAACCAATCTTGATGTGGTAAGAATTTTTCTGTAAGTTCAGCTTCTTTGGAGCCGGCTTCAATTTTCCTGTCATAATCCCAACGAACCAAGGGTGGCATTGACATTAGAATTGACTCAGTTCGACCGCCAGACTGCAAACCAAACAAAGTACCACGATCAAAAACCAAATTAAATTCAACATACCGTCCACGACGATAAAGCTGAAAATCACGCTCTCTCTCTCCGTAGGGAAATTCTTTTCGTTTATTAACAATCGGTATATAAGCTTCAAGGTAGCTATTGCCAACCGACTGCATAAAGTGGAAACTTTTATCAAAACCCAAGGTATTCAGGTCATCAAAAAATAGCCCCCCAATACCACGTGCCTCATTCCGGTGCTTCAAATAAAAGTAATCATCACACCATTTTTTATATTGCGCATACACTGTATCGCCAAAAGGAGCGCAGGCTTTAGCCGCAATTTGATGCCAATGCTGACAATCTTCCCGAAAACCATAATAAGGAGTGAGATCATATCCTCCCCCGAACCACCAAATTGGTTCCGCCCCTTCTTTTTCGGCAATAAAAAAGCGTACATTCGCATGTGAAGTCGGCACATAAGGGTTTGAAGGGTGCATGACTAATGATACCCCCATCGCCTGAAAGCGACGTCCCGCCAACTCAGGGCGAGCACTCGTTGCAGAGGGAGGTAATTTATCGCCATACACATGGGAAAAGTTTACACCTCCTTTTTCAAATACATCGCCATTCGTAATAACACGAGTTCGACCACCACCGCCCTGTTCCCGCTTCCAACTATCTTCTTGAAATTTTGCCATACCATCTGACGCTTCAAGCCCTTCGCAAATTGAGTCCTGCAAACCTAACAGGTAGTTTTTGACTTGCTCTAACATAAAATTCTCTCTGGTTAACTACGCACAGTTTTTGCTGTTTGAAGGTCTCTGATAATGGAGGGCCGCGAAAAACCACCTAATGAGGCGGGTAAAATATAATCCAAGCGATTTGAGAAATACTGATGAACCTTGAGCAATGACCTTGCAGGTTCTAAACCTGCAGGGTTAGCTGAACTTGATACAATGGGATGACCTAAAATATGAGTCAAATCAGCTAAAACTACATGGTCAACTACTCTGACCGCAGCAGTTGAATGCTCACCTTTTACACTTTTAGGAACTTGGTTGTCAGCATCAGGGACCAACCAGGTACTTGGGTGGGTTTGCTTAGCAAGAAAACGGGACTGCAATGCCTGAGGCAACGCGCTTAGAAGTGGTTCAAAATGCTGTGGATTGCCAGATATTAGAATCAAACCTTTGGAAGCTGGCCGACGCTTAAGCCTTAATATTGTAGCTATAGCATCAGGATTAAATGGGTCACACGCGAGCCCCCAAACAGACTCAGAGGGGTGTGCAATGACGCCGCCTTGACGTATAACGTGCGCGGCAAAGCGTATTTTCCAAGCATATTGTTTGGCGGTAAACCCTAAAACAGCAGACAAATTAAAGACCCAGCGATAAGTAGTTTCGAAGTACTAAATTCAGGTACTAAGCTGGCGAGTGTACTGCTTTCACACGCTGATAGCCACCAGGAACAGAGCAAAGTTCGCCCTTTAGTTCAAGTGCAATTAAAAGATGGGTCAGTTGTCCGACGTCTAAATTTGTATGATGAGCAAGCAGGTCAAATGAAATCCGCTGAAAATCAACATAACTCATTACCAAACGCTCTGAACTTGAAAGGTGCTCGAAAGTCTCCAAAGCTTCGTTGACACGACTTTTATTTGATTCAGAACTTTCTTGCACACCAATATCGTGCACCCAGTCATTCAGAATATCATCTGCAGTCTCTATTAAGCGCGCCCCTTGCTTAATCAATGCATGACAACCCCTAGACACAGGATTATCAACCGACCCGGGAATAGCAAATACATCCCGATTTTGCTCTACAGCATAGTTCGCAGTAATTAGTGAGCCACTTTTTAAACTTGCTTCAACGACCAGCACCCCTTGAGACAAACCGGAAATAATACGATTCCTTCTTGGAAAATTCGCAGGAATCGGCTTTGCACCTAAATTCATCTCAGAAACGATTACACCCGTTTCTGAAATTTCATCAGCTAACTTTAAATGCTGCTTCGGGTAAATAACGTCCAATCCAGTCCCTAAGACGGCGCAAGTCGACCCTTGCGCATATAAAGCACCTTGATGGGAAGCGGCATCAACCCCAAGAGCCAAACCGCTATAAACACAAAACCCTGCCAAGGCAAAATCCCTTGCAAAGGTGAAGGCATGCTGTGCACCAGCGATACTTGCATTACGACTGCCTACCATTGCAATTGCAGGCTGTTCAAAAGCACTTAAACGGCCTTTGGCATAAATAACAGGTGGGGGGCAATAAATCTCTTTCAAACGAGAAGGGTAATTTTCATCCTCAATACTTAATAGATGCTGACGGCCAAATGAAGCCCACTCCATTGCACGTTGAATTTCAGTAGAATAGGTCTGAGATTCTGGCGCACAGGCTAAATCACATATCGCTTGGCTAATCGTCGCTTTCAAACCCAACTCATTTAGCAAAGCATAGCCAGCATTTAAAATATGATCAACACTGCCCAGCTCTCGATGTAAATGATGAAATGTTTTGAGGCCTAAACCCCTAATTGCAGATAATTGAAGAATAGATAAACAAGCAGAAGAAATCGGCATTTAGATCATCCTTGACCAAAAAAAAGAGGCGCTTATTATTTCAAATAAGCGCCCCTCTTGCCATGTTTATTAATTTAATAAATCAAGTTTATGGTGTTCGCACCTCATCCATTACAGCCAATGGTCGTGTTGCCCTTAATATCAAACCATAGCTTACTTTTTCAAACACTCTAAATACCATTAAAAGACCGGCTCGCTCTGATGGTAATTCAATTTTCTCTTTTGTATATGGATCACGAACCAAGCCGCCATTTTTATATATGGCAAGGATATTACCTTCCACAATACCTTCTCTTTCACCTCGGTTAATAACGACTACATTGTATTGACCAATATTACCCACCCCGGAATTTACAGAGATCATTTGACCTGTAATGTTAGTATCAGGTTTGCTTGGAGAAAAAGTAGAGTTAATCACGCGATCTTCAGTCGGCAATAAACGATCCCCTTGACGAAGCTCTTCATTTGAACGAATTACAGTTAAAGTGACGACCTCATTATTAATATCGCCCACTTTTGCTGTCGCAATTGATTTTGCTTCAAGACCTAAAAATTCTTCTGTCACAGGGTCTACATATGTTTTGCTTGACCGATAAACTGCCATATTTTCTTCACCCATAACGTCACCACGAGCAAAGATAGTGTCACCGGCACCAGTAATAAGATGTTGTTCACGACCAATTAATATATAAGGTGCGGCATCCAGTACATCAGGGTCAACAATACGATTTGATGACAAAAAGCTGGATATCGCATCGAGCGGTATAGTTGGAATAGCCGTTGAAATAGGCGTCGATTTGATTTGAGGGCTAAGTTTAACCACTCCATTATCAGGGCCTTCTTTAACAATCGTAATACGAGGCTGGCCATCTATGTATACTAAGCCTAAAATATCGCCAGGATAAATTAAGTGCGGATTAGTTACCTGAGGGTTCGCATGCCATATTTCAGGCCACAACCAAGGGGACTTCAAAAACTTTTGGGAAATATCCCATAAAGTATCACCTTTTACTACGGTATATTTGTCTGGATGCCCCGCCGCAAGCTCGGGAGAAGCCATTAAAAGCTGGCTAGAAGCCAGATACAAGATAGAACAGATAAAAAAGAGCTTTCGAATCATGAGATGCCTACATTAAAATACGCGTTCAAATACTTACTATTAACCATTCACTATAGATGAAGACTTAAGAATTTGTACTAAATTTACTTTCTATTAGATAATAGTAGCAGTGATATCGAGACACGCACCACAATTTCATCCACCTTTCTTTAAAGAGTTGAGTTAAACGACATATGTCGATACTAGAAATATTAGAATACCCTGACCCACGGCTACGCAAAATTGCAAAGCCGGTAGACAAAATAGACAATAAAATCCAAAAACTTTTGGATGATATGTTCGAAACTATGTACGACGCTCCCGGTATTGGATTAGCGGCTACGCAAGTAGATGTACATTTACAAATTATCGTCATGGATATTTCTGAAGATAAAGATGAGCCCCTTGTTTTTATTAACCCTGAAATTACTGTTTTAGACGGCGATGCTGAAAAAATGCAGGAAGGCTGCTTGTCAGTACCTGGTTTTTATGAAGATATTAGCCGAATTGAGCATGTACTGATCAAGGCACTCAATAAGTCAGGAGAACCTTTTGAAATGGAAACCAGCGGACTGTTAGCCGTCTGTATTCAGCATGAAATGGATCATCTGGACGGAAAACTTTTTGTTGACTACTTAAGTCGCTTAAAACGAAATAGAATTAAGAAAAAGCTAGAAAAGATACATAAAAGCCAAGGTTAAAGACAGTCTAACCCGTGCTCATTCTGAAACAATCATCTAAGCCAAAAATGGATTAACATTGAATATTATTTTTGCAGGTACCCCTGAGTTTGCAGCCAACAGCCTTGAAGCAATTATTAAACAAGGCCATCGCGTTATTGCAGTTTATACGCAGCCTGACCGCCGTGCAGGCAGAGGAAAGAAAATACTAAAAAGCCCTGTAAAAATTACCGCTGAAGCGCATGATATTCCCATTTACCAGCCGGAAAAACTAACCGAAGAATCCGCCCAAAAAGAGTTAGCTGATTTAGCACCCGACTTGATGATTGTTGCCGCTTACGGTTTGCTTTTGCCAACTGCCGTTTTAGAGACTCCCTCTCTGGGATGTATCAATATTCACGCATCTTTACTACCTCGCTGGCGAGGTGCTGCACCAATCCAACGAGCAATTCAAGCAGGTGATACCGAAACAGGCATTACCATCATGCAAATGGATAAAGGTCTCGATACTGGCAACATGCTTCTGAAAGTATCAACACCGATTACCAAGGAAGATACTGGCGGTTCACTCCATGATCGCCTTTCAGAACTGGGAACCGATGCAATTTTAAGTTACTTGGACCATATCAGAGATCAATCTCCTAAGTCAGGAGAAATACAAGATAATGACCAAGCAAATTATGCCCATAAGCTTAGCAAGCAAGAAGCGGCCATTAACTGGGAAGATGATGCACATCAGATATGCCTTACCATTAGAGCATTCAACCCGTGGCCAGTAGCGTTCCTAACTTTAAAAAATGAACGCATACGAATATTTGAAGCCGAAGAAATTAATGCCCAAGATGACAATAAACCAGGTACGGTCATTGAAAAAAATAAAAATGGGATTATCATTCGCTGCGGTAAAAATGCCATTCGTATTCTTAAGTTACAATTACCTGGAGCCAAGGCCATCACTTCTCTCGCATTTTTTAATGGTGGAAAAGATATTCTGAATGTCGGCAACAACGTGGGAGAACCCCTTGAGTAAGCCTAACGGGGCGCCAACAACTAACATACGTGCGATTGCCTGCCAAATTGTTCACGATGTAATGACTCAACAGCACTCACTAAACACATTACTTCCGATAGCAAGTGAGCAGGTTGCAGAAAAGGACAAAGCATTACTTCAGGAGCTGGTCTTTGGAACCTGCCGTTGGTATTTTCATTTAGAGGCGCAACATAATCAATTTCTCAAAAAGCCACTTCATCAAAATGACAAAATTGCAGAAGCACTAATTAAAGTAGGTGCTTACCAACTCCAGTACACTCGAATTCCAAGCCATGCGGCATTAAATGAAACTGTTGCTGCAGCGGAAAAATTAGGTATAAGAAATTTGAAAGGCCTAGTTAATGCTGTATTGCGCAAGATTCTATCTATTGAAAAAACCGCCCCCTTGGAGGCGGCGATTGCCAGCCATCCATTATGGATACGCGAGAAATTAAAATATAATTGGCCAAATCAATGGAACAGCATCCTCCAGCAGAATAATCAGCACCCTCCTATGACATTGCGCGTTAATCAACAACATACAAGCAGGGATGATTATCTTGAAAAACTCATATCTGCTGAGATCGACGCGAGACCAACACCATTTTCAAGCAAAGGCATTTCACTTACCAAGCCTTGTAATGTAGCATTTCTTCCAAATTTCTCAGAAGGTGACGTTAGCGTTCAAGATGAAGCCGCTCAATTATGCTGCAGCTTGTTGGATCTAAAACCTAAACTAAAAGTGCTCGATGCTTGCGCTGCGCCTGGCGGAAAAACCTGTGCAATGCTAGAGACAGAACCTAGCCTTAACATGCTCGCCCTCGACGTAGACTCAAAACGCAGCATACTTATTGGAGAGAACCTTGAACGACTCAAACTATCAGCTAATATTCAAACAGCACAAGCTGAGTTGATTGATACTTGGTGGGACGGAGATCAATTTGACCGAATTCTATTAGACGCGCCTTGTAGTGCTACGGGAGTTATTCGTCGTCATCCTGACATCAAGCTACTTCGAAAGGAGGGTGATATCAAAAATTTGGCCGCTCTACAGTTAAAATTACTCTCATCACTATGGCCAACGCTAAAACAAGGTGGCAAACTTCTCTACGCGACATGTTCCATCTTTTCGCAAGAAAACAATCGTATTATCGAACGTTTTCTTAAAAGTGAACCAACAGCAAAACTGAACACAATTGAAGCCGATTGGGGAACTGATACAGGATTTGGCCGACAACTGTTCCCTCAGCAAAATGGGCATGACGGGTTCTTTTATGCAAGCCTTACAAAAACGGACCTTAACAATTGTTAGTTTTGAGTACAGTATTTATAACTAAAATCAGGTCGACTAAACCTTAAATTACTTTTTAAATAACAACATTATGAAAATTATCATTATTGGTGCAGGTCAGGTGGGTGGTGCACTCGCTGAAAATCTCGCAAACGAAGAAAACGACATTACAGTTATTGACCATGATGGCGCTCGCCTCAGAGAACTTCAAGACCACTTGGATATTCGTACCGTGCACGGACAAGGTGCTCACCCCAATATTCTCGAACAGGCCGGAGCTGAAGATGCCGACATGCTCATTGCTGTAGCAAATAGTGATGAAGTCAATATGGCCGCCTGCCAGGTTGCCTACACCCTATTTAAGACACCCACAAAAATCTGCCGGGTTCGCGCAACCCCTTATCTTGCCAAAAAAGAACTCTTTACCAATAAAGCTTTTCCAATTGACGTATTAATCAGCCCAGAACAAGTCGTCACTAAACATATTACTCGCCTATTAGAATATCCCGGAGCACTACAAGCCCTTGATTTTGCTAATGGAAAAGCTCGCCTAGTAGCAATTAAAGCCTGCGAAGGCGGCCCTCTGATTGGACATGATTTGTCTTTTCTACGCCAGCATATGCCGAATATCGATACACGCGTTGCCGCTATTTTTCGCCAGGGGCAACCAATAATCCCTTCAGGTAAAACAGTAATCGAAGTGGATGATGAAGTCTTCTTCATTGCGGCAACAGATCATATACGCGCCGTTATGAGCGAACTACAACCCTTAGAAAAAAAATATCGTCGCATTATTATTGCTGGTGGCGGAAACATTGGCTTTCGTCTGGCAAAACAGCTTGAACGCCACTATCAAGTTAAAATTATAGAAACCTATCATGAACGATGCGTTGCACTATCAGAGTCTCTCGAGAAGACAATTGTTCTACACGGAAATGCCGCTGGCAAGGATCTGTTACTAGAAGAAAATATAGAAGACACCGACGTTTTTATTGCCGTCACAAATGATGACGAAGCAAATATTATGGCTTCGATGCTGGCAAAACGAATTGGTGCTCGTAAAGTCGTTGCGCTTATTAGTAACCCTGATTATGTTGACCTGATTCAAGGGGGAGAAATTGATATTGCCGTTTCACCTCAGCAAACAACCATTGGCAGCTTATTAACACATATTCGTAAAGGCGATGTCGTTAATGTGCACTCTCTGAGACGAGGCGCAGCAGAATCCATTGAAGCCGTTGCTCATGGGGACGAACATTCTTCAAAAGTTGTAGGCAAACGTTTAGATGAGATAAAACTACCGTCAGGCACAACCATCGGCGCTATTGTCAGAAAGCAAGAAGTTCTGATCGCCCATGACCATATTCGCATTGAGGCTGACGACCACGTTATTCTCTTTTTAATTGATAAACAAAAAGTGCGTGAAGTCGAAAAACTATTCCAAGTCGGCTTATCATTTTTCTAATGCGCTCTCTAATTAATATATTAATGCACGATTCTCCGCATATAAAGGAACAGATTTAATGCGTTTTTCAACCGTATGCCGAATTCTTGGCATTCTGCTAATGTTATTCAGTTTGAGCATGCTGCCACCCATTGTGGTATCACTCATCTACGATGACCATCAAATGAATGCATTTTTACATGCATTCATCATCACTTTAGGAGCAGGCATTATCGTATGGCTACCTGTTCGGAACCTCAGAAAAGAATTGCGCGTTCGGGATGGTTTTGTTGTTACGGTACTTTTCTGGCTAGTACTGAGTATTAGCGGGTCTGTGCCCTTATTCCTTTCAGATGCACTAGACCTACAATATGTAGATGCTTACTTTGAATCGCTTTCAGGCTTAACAACAACCGGCGCGACCGTTATTACAGGTCTTGATGATCTGCCAAAATCCATACTTTGGTACCGGCAACAACTCCAATGGTTAGGGGGTATGGGTTTGATCGTACTTGCAGTCGCCATTCTTCCAATGTTAGGCATTGGTGGCATGCAGCTTTATCGGGCAGAAACTCCCGGCCCGGTTAAAGACAGTAAACTCACACCGCGCATTACCGAAACCGCCAAAGCGTTATGGTACATTTATCTTGGTTTAACGACCGCTTGCGCCCTTGCTTACTGGGCTGCGGGCATGTCTCTTTTTGATGCTATTTGCCACAGTTTCTCAACCATCGCTATTGGGGGGTACTCCACTCATGATGCGAGTATTGGCTACTTTGACAACCACCTTATTGAGTTAATCGCGATTTTCTTTATGTTCGTTGCAGGTATTAATTTTGCTCTTCATTTTACCGCTTGGCGAAGTAATAACTGGGTTACATATGTCCGAGACCCCGAGTTTCGATTTTACGCATCATTAATGGGCCTCGTTGGGCTTATCACTATAACTGTTTTATATGCGACGAATACATACGAGCTTACAGACTCAATTATAAAAGGACTCTTCGAGGTCGTTTCTATTGCAACAACAACAGGCTTTGCCACTGCTGATTTTGCCCATTGGCCATTCGTATTGCCATTTCTACTTTTTTTAGTCGCGTTTGTTGGTGGTTGCGCGGGCTCAACAGGAGGCGGAATGAAAGCTATTCGAGTGCTGCTCATATATAAGCAAGGCCTCAGAGAAATTAAACGCTTAATCCACCCAAATGCCATTATTCCAGTCAAGCTAGGAAAAAAACCTGTTCCAGACCGTGTACTTGAAGCAGTATGGGGGTTCTTTTCTGTCTACTTATTTGTATTTGTTATTCTGTTATTACTGCTGCTTGCAACCGGTCTGGACCAAGTCACCGCCTGGTCTGCTGTAGGAGCGAGCATCAACAATCTTGGCCCTGGTTTAGGCGATGTTTCAATTCATTACGGGGATATTCCAAATACCGCAAAATGGATACTTTGCTTTGCAATGTTAATGGGCCGACTAGAAATTTTCACGCTATTGATTTTATTTACGCCAGCCTTTTGGAAAAACTAAGTTCTTTCTCTTTATGTTTAGGGTGTGATTGATCATATGGCACACCCTGAATATAAAGTATGAGAATACTACGCTGTAAAACGCTTAATACTTTTCATTAAGCCCCCTCTTAAATTCGCAATTTCTTCTCTGGCTTTTTGATATGCCTGCTCTGCAACAGTATTTGAAATACTTTCGTCATGCTTCACTTCAACAAGCTTCATTTCGTTTTCTTTTTGCTGACGCTCTTCTTTTAAATACAAATCACCACATGCCATCATTGCTAGGCGTGACTCCGACTTGGGCTTCAAGCCATACCACTCGCAGATTTTATTTACGGATAGCTTAAATGCTTTTTCAGGCCCATGAACCCCTACAGAGATGGTTGTTCGTTTAATTTCCTCCTCCCATGGGACATTAATTCTTAATTCAAAAACATCAGAAGGGGAGCGACCTTTACGCTTCACTAAAATTCGCCTTAAACCACGTATACGACCATTAGATCTAACATGATACTCAGGCAATAAAGCTTGCTGCTGACAGTATGACTTTTGCGCCTTTTCAAACCGAGCATCTATCTCTTTTGCTTTGGTATGCGCTGCTTTACGGCTACGTTTGATACGAACATATTCCTGGTGCTCTTCACCACCCCATGCTCTAAAAACTCGAAAATACGACAACTCTCCGTATTTGTGATCGTATATTGCCATGCAATTATTCTCCTTGTGGGATATTCCCTACCACT
>CAJWBJ010000069.1 GCA_913020495.1 uncultured Oleiphilus sp. | reverse complement strand
TGTGTTGGCAAGGACAACTCGCACACTTCATCGGCAATTAAAAGAAGAAGGCACCACTTGGCGACAGTTGAGAGATAATGTGCGTACGGGCTTAGCAGAAGAATTATTGGCACAACCAATACAGCTTGATGAGATTGCTGAACGACTTGGTTATAGTGATGTCACTAATTTCAGTCATAGCTTTAAACGCTGTAAAGGATGTTCACCTGGGTTTTATCGAAAGCAAAAAGGGCAAGTCAGCTTTTGATCCAGTGTGATATTTATAAGTTAGCTCATTTCTGCTCTCGGTACGAGGTTGGAGAAATGCCGTTCCAGCATTTGAAAGCATGGTTAAAAGAGCTTTGTTCTTGATAACCGATCAAGAATGCAATTTCATTCATTGATAGTTCTGATGCGACTAAGTAGTGTTCGGCGAATTCTCGTCTTACATCGTCCAATAAAGTCTGATAGCCATAACCTGATTCTTTTAGCTTTCTTTGTAAAGTTCGTGGACTGATATTGAGTTGACTTGCAATATCATCAATACGGAATGATTGGCGGCGTAGAGATTCTGGTAAAATAGACTTCACTTTCGAAATGATGTCATGTTTTTGAATTCGGGAATTTAATAGCGTTTCCGCATACGAAGTTAAGGCATCGAATGAGCTTGTATCACCATTTAGCACTGGCCAATCCAAAATGCTACTTTCAACAATAATCGAATTCCTCTCCTGACCATAGCGTATGTCAGTTTCAAAAAAATCTTTATAGATATCCGCGTTCGGTGGTTCAGGACCTGTGAAATTAATTTGTTTAAAGGGAATAGTACGGTTAATTAGCCATGGAGAAAAGGTGTGAATACCTGCGAAAACGCTCACGATTAGATGAAAACAAAAGTTGCTGTTCTCATTTGGGAAAAGCAACTTATTGGGCGACCAACTGTAGACACTCTCGTACTGGTTAATCTTAAGTTGAGACTTTCCTAAATCATGATTTAAGCTTTCGTATCGAACGACTTGTTCCAATACTTCAAGCAAGTTTTGACAGCTTAGGAGTGTCATGCCTAGCACAGGATAGGTTCCTGGCGTAATTGATTTACCGGTTGTTAATCCAAAATCTGAGCAGTGATTAAGGCCTGCTTCGAATAAGGCTATATAGTGCTCAACCGGAATTGAGGATAAACTTTTTTGACTATGAGGGTTGTCTGTTGAAGCTACAAAATTTTCTGGATTAACGCCGACCTGCTCAGCCACTCGAACCAGTGTTTGCCAATAGGGAAGCGCGACACTGCCAAGAAAGGGAGCGGTTGTCGTTGATGAACAAGATGCTGTCATAGTTTCACAAGCCAAAATGTAATATTTGTTTTATCGTTTGAGCATACACCATAAAATATTAAACAACATAAGCCTAGTATGATGAATTTATATAAAGGCAAATAAGAGGTTAATGTGACTGAGTTTTTTCAAGCATGGCTAGCGCTGTATCAAGACCCGATGTTTTTAAAGTTTCCGCTTGCAACATTAGCACTAAGTGTAGGTTCATTTTTGGTGATCGCATTGCCATGGACATTATTGGCCTGGATCGATCCCAAGTGGGCTAAGCCCTATAAAATACAAAGTAAACCTTTTCAGGTAGCAAAGTATTTTTGGCCTAATGTCGCACGTATAACTTTAAATTCGCTCATGATGTTTTTAGTGTTAGTCCTCGTGTGGCCGATATTGAGTTTGAGCAACATTCATACAGGGCCTATTCCTTCGTGGTATGTTTGGGTCTTTCAGATTGTTTTCTTTCTGATTATTGATGATTTTCTGTTTTATTGGATGCATCGATATATGCATGAAAATAAGTGGGTGTTACGCCATATTCATTCGGTACATCATAGAATTAAAAATACCTGTGCATTGGATGGCAACTATTTTCATTGGGTGGAATTTGTGCTGATTGGTTCACTAGCAATGCTTGGTCCTATCTTATTAGGCTGTCACCTATACGTATTATATGCGTGGATTATCATTCGAAATATTGAAGCCGCAGATGGCCATGCCGGTTATGACTTTCCCTGGAATCCCTTACGTTTTCTACCGCTTTATGATGGCCCCGTTTATCATGACTTTCACCATGCTCGATTTAAAGGAAATTATGCCGGCGCTTTGCACTATGTGGACAAATTTTACGGGACGTACATTAAGGAATATTTGGAATATAAGAAGAATCATTCATATCCGGATAATGACCAGCGGCAAATAAATCAACCAGAGATAAGGTAGGTTTACTGGTTGTGGTTGAGAAGGTTTGAAAATGTCTAGAAAGGAATTTACGTACTGGCGTTGAACTTTTCAGTGTTTCCTTTATCTTAGGTAAACTCAAATAGAATAAAAAGATGTGCTCTATTCGGCTCAAGCCCCGTGTCGGTCTGCGGTATTGGGTTTAATAGAGCTTAGAGTTAATAGAACTTAGAGTTAATAGAACTAAGTAGGCGGCAAAAAATACGTGACACCAACTAACCCAAAAATGGCAATAGAAACAACAAGGGAATTGTTTAATACCCTAGTAAAAGCTGGCGTTCAAAAAGACGTATTAGAGCGAGAGTCAGGCATTGGCTTGGCAATCTTGGAGAAAGCTGAATCCCGGTATCCTGTTAAATCTCACCTTCAACTATGGAATGCTGGCGATACATTACTTAAAAACGAGGATATCGGGATTCAAATGGGTTCAGTATCGAACCCATATAATCGGGGTATAGTAGGGCTCAATTTTGCAGCAAGTCCCGACTTAGAAGTCGCGATCATCAATAAAATACGCTTTACAAAAATTCTGGCAGACCATATTAATTTAGAATTTTATAAGACCAGTACTTCCTTTTCAGTGCACTATTCAATATTGGAAGGTTATTTTCACCGGCTTGAGATTGAGCGTGTGTTTTCAGGTTTTCTCAATTGGGTAAGAACATTTGTCAACTCGAAAATTTACCCTACACGCCTGAGTTTTCAGTATTCCAGCCCTGAAAGTATTGACCTGTATACAAAGCACTTCCGGTGCCCAATGGTTTTCGACGAAGCTGTAAATAGCATTACATTTGACATAAAGCTGCTTGCGAGTCAAAACAATCAGTTCAATGAATATCTTTACAGTATTCTTCAATCACGTGCTGAAGATATCTTGAGTAAATTAGGTTGCTACCCAAGTTTTGTGAAAGATGTGCAGAGTATGATTGCGGGCAGGCTCTGTAATGGTAATTTTTTGGTTGAAGATATCGCAGCTTCGCTTAATATGAGTAAACGTACGTTTCATAGAAGGCTGGCAGATGAAAATGTGACTTATCAAGGCTTATTAGATGATGTCAGGAAGGAAATGACGGTTTCTTATCTGGCCAAAGATGAATGCAGCGTGAAAAATGTTCCTTTTCTGGTGGGGTACGCGGACGCTCGTAGTTTTAATCGTGCTTTTAAGCGCTGGTTTGGTAATTCCGTTAATCAGTATTTACAAAGCGCCGCCGTTTAAGTCATTGGGAGACACTCCTATTCACCTTAGAGATAAGAAGCTAGTTGTTTTTACTGCGAGGCATCAAATAGGTCGCGCTCACATACACCAGCAAACTGACGACGATACCGGGTAAGCCTTCGTACACTGCTATATTCAGCCCGAACTGACGCCAAAGAATAACCGTGATTAAGCCACTAGCCATCATGGTCAATGAGACCATTTCTGGTGGTTTTTTGCCTAGTGCATGAACGATAACGATGGGGCCTATGCTACTGGCAAGGGCTGACCACGCGAGAATAACCAAAGAAAATACATTTGTAGAGGCAAAGAGACTGATGCCTAGCGCAACCAATGCAACAGCAAGCGTGACAAAGCGCCTAGATTGATTACTATGGCCTAGTTTGAAATCCTCGCTCAATACTGCAGAGCAGGCGAGTATTTGAGAGTCAGCAGTTGACATGGTCGCAGCAAATACCCCCCCCAGCACGACGCCAATGGCAATGCCTGGAAGTAAATGTAGTGTTAATAGTGGTAAAGCAAGCTCCGCATCAAACTGCCCTACATCGACAATGAAAAGTCTGGCTGATAAACCAACAGCCAAGGTTAACAGTAGGAATACGGCGCTCCAAGTGAAGTAGTAAACGCCGGTGATTGTAGTGTTTTCCCAGCGGTTTAGAGCCATAAAACGTACCATAATATGCGGTTGACCCACGACGCCAATCCCGTTAAATACCCACCCCAACGCAAATAATACAGTTGCACCCAGAGAGCCGAATCGGGCGCTGCCTAAGTCAAGATAGCTAGGCGATACAGACTGTAGTTTTTCTATAAAGAAGGTAAAACCCCCGACAGAACTGATTGCTGCTGAGAGTAATAGAATCAATGCTAGCGTCATCACGATGGACTGTGCTGCGTCTGTCCAGATGGATGCACGAAGCCCGCCACTCAAACAATAGGCGGTAATCAGCAATGCACCAATAATAGCGCCAGTTTGCGGTGCCCAACCAAACATCACTTGAAGCGCTTTACCGCCCGCACTGAATTGTGCTGCGGCATAAGTTGTGAGAAATACGAGGGAGATAACCCCAATAGCTGCTTTAAGTAGTTTGCGTTCGCCGCCATGCCAGCGGCTAAGTAGCGATGAAAAACTGAGAGCACCAGAGCGTTGGGCTTCTTTTCGTAGCTTTCTATGAATGGTAAAAAAAGAAATAGCATCTCCGAAAAGAAAACCAAATAAGATCCAAATCGCGCTAAGCCCATGTGTATAGATATACCCCATCAGCCCGATAAACATATATCCGCTGTATTTGGTTGCGGCCGCAGAGAGTGCCGTTAGTAAAGGAGATACTTCTCGATCTGCTAACAGGTAGTCAGCTTCACTATTGCTTGCCTTCCACCTAGAGAGCAGGCCCACTGAGGCGAAAAGGATTAAGAATACGGCAAAAGCAATGATTTCCATTGGAGTTTGTTCTTGTTTGGTAGTTTGACTTTAAGAGCAGATATCAAAAAAATGTGTTTCGGGGACGATATGTCGAGCCTATTCATAAACTACCTGCTAGCAATCGTTTTGTCGATAGTGTTTGCGAAGCGGCCTTAAGATATTTGAAAACTTGTGACGAACTCGAGCTCATCGAGGAGGTAGATTTTTTAGTGTTTATATCGTGACAAAGGTGGCATCAAATGTCCTGAATTGGCACTAAGTGTCATATCAAAATTAATGGGCTCTTTTACAATAAATAGAAGCTGGTAAAAATAGATTCATCAAATATCACATGTCTGGCGGTTCTATTCTAACAATAAATTACACGCCTATCTGCAAGCAGGAACATAGTTGTATGAAGCAGTCTGTAGCCCTATTCAAATCTACCTATATTATATTTTTGAGTTTATGTTTAATTGCTTGTGGCGGAGGTGGCGCCTCGACTTCTTCCGATAATAAGGGGGAGGCGTCAGGGATACTGTCAGCACCTTTGTTGACGAGTTCTGTCGAAAATAGTCGGATTAATCTCAGTTGGAGCAACAGCTTCGCTGATGAGTACCGAGTGTTTTACTGGCGAGGTAATGATGCGCCTCAAGAGCAGCTAGTAGTAGAACGAACATTGACGACTGCAGTACTTAGTAGTGGTACCTACACCGTTATTGTAGAAGCGTATGACGACTTGGGTCATAGTCTATTCAGCAGGCCTGAAACTGTTGAGGTGCCATGATGAGAGAGCTAAATCGAACCCTTTACCTAGCGATAATGTCACTTATGTTTGCAGTAGGAGGCTCTTGGGCAGCTGATTACCCTGCCAATATTGACTACGGTTCTCAGGGGGATTTTATTGTTAAAGCCGGTGCTGAATTTGGGCGAACAGCAAATCTCAACCTAGTTGGACCTTTGCTGGTGAACTTGCCTGAGGCGCCGGGTAGTACCTCGAATGGCTTAACCTATCGACCAGAAGCAACTGTTTGGGATTTAAGTGACTTAAGTGCACCGAATTTGATTCGCTCCCTAACCTGCGATACCTGCTTTTTAGGTTCACCCATTTTTGCGCATGCAACGGTTATACGTTTTGACCAAGGGGATGCCTTTTTGTACACCCGCAATAGCGACCCAGTAGGAGGGGGGGATCATATGACTTTCAACCCGGGCGGTGCGACTTCAAATGACCAAGCAGTATCGAAAAATTTGAATTGGGGTTTCGATCCAATGAGCTATCCGATGTTGTTTTCTCCTTATCATTTACGTCGATGGTGGGATTATGGTGATGACCCTTCAGGTCTGCAGTGGATTCGTGATCCGAGCCGGCTTTTACCTGAAGGGGAGCCGGAAAGGTGGTTAGGTGAGTATTTTGTCAGTTGGGACCACCTTGGTTTAACGGGTGTGACAGGCTTTGCTGCTTGGCTGGGTAATCTGCTTGTTATGGCGTCTGATCAGCAGTCGACGGGTATGGCAATTTACGATGTGTCAGGATTTAAGACAGGGCAGAGGCCGCGCCTGATTAGTACCTATCAACCCACGATCACAGAGCCTGATGGAAATCAGACGGGGATTGGTGGTTATTGGATGGAACCTTATGGAACCAACAAAATGGTCTGGGCTGCCAGACAACGAGGCACGACGCCGGAACGTCATTACCCCGGATTATTTATTGTCGATTTTACCGACCCTTCTAACCCGCAATTAAGTTGCGAAATTTACTTTAATCAAAATCGAGAAGACCCTGCTGATGGCGATGACTCAAGCGATCCGATGTACGTTAATTTTCAGGATCAATACGCCTATGTTGATCATTTTAGAGTAGACATCAATGCCTGCGAGGCAGCCTATTCGGATGGCAATATTAGTCAAGATGAATTTGACCAGATCGTATATCGATTTAACGACATTGATAACAGTTGTGATGGCAGCCAGTATTTCCGGCCTCTGGGTCAAGTAGGAATTTTCGGTGGTTACGATTGGTGGGTTACGCAATCCATTGTGACATATAGCGGCGGAACGATGCCTATCGGACAGTATATGGTTAATCAGGATGGCGTGGGCTTGCAAGCTGTTAGGCATGATTCGTCAGGTGTTGCCATCATAGATAGTAATCGTATTAGCATAGGCGACGTTATCACTACTTTAGATCAAACATTTACTATCACTGATGTAGCGATTGATGAGCGGATAAACGAGCAGGGTATGTGTTTTATGGTGACAAGTGATGAGCCTGATACAAGACCTCCTTTTGTGTCTGGTCATCGTCCCCTGTCAGAACAGACTAATTACCCTGTAGATGGATTTATACATATACATATACCTGAAACCTTGCGAACTGAGACCGTCGTGGATGCGGTGACGGTCACCAACCGGAACAACAACGAAGCAATTTCGTTCCGTCATCAACTATCTCATACCGGTACCCTTTCTATCTGGCCAAATGAAGACCTGCAAAACGAAGTTACTTATTTGGTTGAACTTTCTGGTATTCAGGACTTTATGGGCAATACCATGGCTCCGTATTCGTTTCGTTTTTCAACCGGCGTCGAGATTATTGGCGAACCTGTGCCTGATCCAGAAGAACCTGAAATAGCCGCGCCATCGTTTTCAGGTGAAGCGTTTTATCCTAACCAATCCAGCCAACTGGCATGTGAACCAGAAATTGAGAATGGTAATGTCTGGGTCGTTAATCCTGACAATGATAGCGTCACGATTATTGATCGTACCACTGATGCGTCTACCTTCGAGCTTGCGATAGCAGTAGAGCGTGAGATTAAACTGAATTATGAGCACCCGACATCGGTGACCAAGATTGAAACGAGTGCTGGAAGTCAATTTGCCGTGACGTATCAGGACGATGACAAAATCGTTTTTTATGATGTGCAAGGTTACCCCGTTCGTAGTGTTGATAGTGGGCATGGCTCGCAGCCCATCGCTTCAGTGGCAGACGGTGAAAACCTTCTGGTCTCTCTTTATGGTAGCGGTGAAGTAATTAAAATAGATGCTAACACGGGAGGGATTTTGTCTCGCCTTAGTGTTGGCCCCAAACCAAAAGCAATGGCGCTTGATGGTCATCGGCTTCTAGTGACGCGTTTTATCTCGAGTGCTGAGCGCGCTGAGGTTTACGATATTGACAGCATGGGCGGTATGAGCCTGACACGAATCATCGCGATTAATAAAGTTATGGTCCCCGACGATCTTGATCACGGTTCTGGTATACCGAATTTCCTGAGCAGTATTGTGATTAGCCCTGATGGTAACAGCGCATATATTTCAGCAAACAAAGCGAACGTTGATCGAGGCCTATTTCGAAATGGGCAGCCATTAGATGATGACAATACCATCAGGCCAATTATCGTAACGCTGGATTTGCTAAATCATCGTGACGCCAATACAGAACCGAATACACGTGACGGAGCGGTCGACCTTGATAATGCTGCAGATCCTGCAGGAATAAGCTATCTGCCAGACGGTGTTACCCGAGTGCACACGCTGCAAGGCAATAATTTAGTGGCTTTCAATGATCTAAGTAAAAATACCAGTGCAAATGTGTCAGCAGGGTTCGCGCCTCAAAGTATGTGCTCAACACTACGTACGCTCTATGTGAAGAACTTTACCGCTCGATCTGTGAGTGCCATAGATATAGCAGGGTGGATGCACGATGGCGCGCAAAATCCAACGATACACTCCCTTGATACCGTCTCTAATGAACAGCTTAGCGAAGAAGAGTTACTTGGTTTGCAAGTGTTCTATCATGCCCGCGTACCCGATATGTCTCCGGAAGGCTACATTAGCTGTGCGTCATGTCATGCAGGCGGCGGTCACGATGGCATGACCTGGGATGTCAGTCATTTGGGTGAAGGTTTGCGCAATACCTTGTCTCTGAACGGTGCAAGTGGGACGCGATTTGGTGATCTACACTGGTCCGGTAATTTCGATGAAGTTCAGGATTTTGAAGTTCAAATAGAGCAGCTTAATGGCGGAATTGGACTGATTCCAGGCGTGACGTTTACTACTGAGTCACCACTTACTCTAACAACCGAGGGGCAGTCCAGCGACCTGGATGCACTTGCAAGTTATGTAAATGGTCTTGGTAAAAATCGCGTTAAACGTTCACCTTTTCGAACTTACACTGGTGCACTTAGCGGTACAGCAGAAAGAGGTCGAGAAGTATTCGTCTCTAAAGGGTGTAATAGCTGTCATGCCGGTGAGGCATTCCGTGATGGCCTCAGGCACGATGTCGGTACTATCAAAGTGGCATCAGGCAACCGACTGGGTGTAGAAGGTGCTTTAACTGAAATTCGAACTCCTAGTTTGATTGAGTTGTGGGATACCGCACCATTCTTCCATGATGGTAGTGCTGATACGCTGGAAGCGGTGCTGGAGGTTGATATACACAATGCAAACTACATAGGTACTGAAAAGGCCGATCTGGTCGAATATTTATTGTCAATTGATAGAGCTCTATATATCGACGATGAAAAAGTATTTCCAGATTTTTGATAAATATCCACGGGCTCCAAGTGATCTGTTGCGAGGGGCGGTATTTTTGGTGGATCGTATGGTTGGTAAGCAGGACCTGAAGTCAATTTTACGATTGTTATAAAAATGAACCTTAAGGTGTAATAATGACTCAATATAACTATGGCTATGAAGACGCGGCGTTGTTAAATAAAGCAGACCTGTATAAAACATTTAATAACTATAGAATCAATAAATTTATTATTGCCATGCTACTAAAACTCAACAAGACTAACCTCCCTAAATATAAGGTTCTTGAAGCAGGTTGCGGTAGTGGTGATAAATCACGATTCTTAACAGAACTACGTGTTAAACCCGAAAACTGCTATGGCATTGATATCAATGAATCTGCTATTGGCATCTGTAATGAGCTTTCAAATTCTGCGATGAGTTTTGTTGTAGGGTCAGTTTTAGACTTACCCTACGAGCATAATGTTTTTGATATTGTAATCTGCTCTGGGCTGATGTGTTGCTTTAAGAACGATGATGATATAAGGAGGGTAAGTGAAGAGCTTTATCGTGTTTCTCAAAATGGAGGGGTGCTCATTGTGATAGATATTAACGAGAACTTTCTTCAGGCATACGGTCAAAACCCGCTTGTGATGGCGAAAGGATTCCGGTCATTTAACACCAAAACTCAAGAACTAGAAAAACTGTTAGCAGATAACTTTGATCTATGTCATCAGCAACCAATCTTTGCAGCTGATGCCTATTCAGTTAATCAAAATCAATCAGCTGGCGTGCTCCATTTGCCTCAAATTGATTTTGCCATTGATAACGGTGACTTGGGCTGCGCCTATAGTCTTTGGGCATTTGTTGCGAAAGATAAATAAGGGGAGTCATAACAAATGAGCAGGATGATTTGGGTTCTATTTGATAAAAACAATGTATAGATTACACAAAGTCTAGCGTTCAAGGGTTGGTTTTGTAGGGGGAGAAATTAAGGCGTTCATTGCTATTGAGTCTGGTTCTACTGCAATTGATGCACTTAACCACCACTATCTTAACTAAACAGGCCATACCTATCAGCGCTTTGATTTTGAGTCGCTAGTGCTGCTTCTATTGTGATGAGTTTTTCCTCTACATCTATATAAGAATCTATATCCTGTATCTTGTCAGCTTGAAATGAAATGCCATACTGGCAACCTATATCCATTTCGTTCGCATGAGCAATCCTTATCGGTAAGTCTGATATAAGTATCCTTCCATCTGAGCTCTGGAAGGAAATGGTGAGTTTCGCAGCGTCCGATTTTGGGATAGGTGATATGGTGTATAACGCAATGCCGCAGTGATGGAAATTGATAGGGGTTGCTTTGTAACTCTTCCCCATGATGCTGATTAAACAGTCGCTAAAATTATCATTGCAAAGTAATCGAGGCAGATACCTTTTATTTTCATTTTCTTGATTCATTAATGGCCTCCTTAGAGTAAATGCTTACTTGGTGAGCTGTAGCTTCAAGCCTTTTTTAATAAAGGTATTAATATCAATACCATGCGTGCCATTTGGAACTTCACGCGCGATCGCGAGTTGAGGGGATTGAGTATTTTCAGTGTCTTTGCCCAGATCAACAATACGTTCATTGACCCATTTTTTATTGGGGCCCATGACAATGATAATTCGGGGTTTGAGCTTACTCTTCGCATTCTCAGCAATGACAATGCCTACGTGCCCTGTGTTTAATTCTACTATGGATCCAGGAGGGTAAATACCAATGCATTTTATAAACTCTATCGCCAACTCTTCATCAAATTGGCTGCCTTTATTTTGGTAAATAATATCTAAGGCGTTCATTGATGCCCTGCCGTTGTCATAGCATCGGCTACTGGTGATGGCATCATAGGTGTCAGTCAATGCAATAATTTTTGCAAAGTAGGGGATTTGATGCGGCTTTAATCCTCTAGGGTAGCCTTTACCATCGATCCTTTCATGGTGGCTGTAAGCAATGTCAATAGCTGCATGATCCGACTGAGGTAAAGAGGCTAGCAAGTTACGTCCATGAGTAGGGTGTTGCTTCATTATTTCAAATTCTTCATCCGTGAAGCGTCCAGGTTTGTTGAGTATGTGTTCCGGGACTTTGGATTTTCCAACGTCATGTAGCAAAGCGCCTAATCCAATTTTTCTTATATCTTCTTCATCGTGGCCCAGATGCCGCGCGAAAGCTATTGACAGTATGCAGACATTTAAGGAATGTTCGGCCGTATACTCGTCCTTGTCTTTAACCTTAGTTAACCAAACGAGTGCATTATTGTTTCTCAATATGCTATCGACAATATCGTCTACGCTTTCTCGTGCTTGGTTCATGTCAAGCATTCGCCCAATGCGAATTCCGTCCATAATGTTCTTGGCTACATTTTTCGAATCGGTGTAGGTAGATTGGGCAACTGCTATTTCTTTTTCGATAGTAATCTTATTAATATAAGTGAGTTTCTTTTCAACTGATGGCGGAGTGCGGCATTGATGTTCGCTGGTTTTCTGCTTTGAAGTTTTTTGTTTTGAAGCATCTTTGGTTTGTCTCGAAAATAGGCCTTTTTTTTCGTTGCGCCGTTCACTTTCTTGAGCTTTTGGCATGGGTTTGCCTGCAATGTACACGTAGTCACATTGTCGAATAAACGCATCTATTTCTTGTTGATCTTGAACGATGAAGCCTTGTATCAGGAAATCTGTCTCAAGCCAAGGACGGTCTAGCTCTACAACATGCATGCCCAACTTAAGGTCAACGGCTGGAAGTTTAAGGTGTAACTCGTTTTTCATCGGGTGACAGCCTCATTTTTTATTATGAGAGTGTTGTTCATCGAAATTCATACTACATATGTTGTCCAATAATTACCTATTGCGCTGGCTTTGACCTTCGAGCCTCTTAAATGTGCTGAGGAAAACTATTTTTGGTTCTGTGAGTGTAAGTGTTGTCTTCAAATTATTGTTTAAAGCTCATTGAGCTAGCTAGTTACTATCCACCAACGAGCATGACTTTCTTGAGGGTAAGTCGATGATAGTCGTTGGGGGGGATTAATTGCTAGGTTTTCTAACTCCATGCCATCGATGATAATAGCGCTTCTAAGAACTTGGTTTATAGAACGAACTGATGATTGGGTTGACTTTTAGGGTAGGAATATTGATACGTCATATCTAGGGGCAGATGTCTTGCTGATTGATCCTAGTTTCTTTACGACAAATGAGATATCAAAATTTTTATAATAAATAGAGTTGTCTTAATATGAAATTGGAGCAGAATAATAGCCGATTAGACTTAACGTGGAGTACAAATATAAAATCAGTCAGTTGAACTGAGATCAAACTGACTGCAACAACATTTACAAAAATAACACAGGGGGGGCTTTGACTCAATTTGAGTAAGTTCTATTTTGATCACATGAAGTCGAACGTTTCAGCACAAATTCTTCTTGATAATGGTATGACTTCCTGTTCGATGGATTCTTCATGTTACGTTGGGAATTTTTATAGTTAATTTTCCATACCCTCTAAAGTATAGGAAGGCCTGAAACCTAAAAAATATAGAAAGAATTAATATTAATGTTATGTCTCAATCAACATACCACGATCAACTTAATTTTTTTCGTTCTCTAATCGCTGCCGGTATTCTCCTGGCGAAACCCCCAGCCAGCGTTTAAACGCACGGTTAAAGGTAGTTGGGTCTGAAAAACCGCATAAGAAAGCAATTTCGGTGATGGATAAATTTTGAACCGATAAGTACTCCCGAGATTTCTCCTCTCTAACTTGGTCAATTAAGGTCTGATAGGACGTAACTTCTGTTGTTAACTTTCGCTGTAATGACCTTGGGCTCATATTCAGTGCTTCGGCAACCTGGTTGCGATTTAGAGTATGGTTTTGAATATGTTGTTGAAGATACATCGTCACTAAATCAGATACTGGCTGTTGACTATCTTTTGATTCCGCAGCGAGTAAAACTGTATCAAAGTGACTTTCTTTATTCTGGCCCGGTGCAAAGTCCGTTGCTGCGATTATAATACTATTCAGATTACGCTCGAAAGAAATAGGACACCTAAAGAACGCAACGAAATCATCCTCTTTTTTGGGTTTGGACCGAGCAAAATGCACTTCCTTGGGTTGCCAATCATCGCCAGCAAGTAGTCGAATCATCGAAACGGTTGCAGCGATAGCCATGTCGTTTGTATGTTTACTAATAGGCTCGTCATCTCCAAAAAAGTTGAAGGAAAGGTGAGCCTCTTCTCCCTTGACTGTCAGGTTAATATTGGCGCTTTCTCCAATGACGCGCTGGTAACGTAAGAAACGATCAAATCCATCCCGTAAGTCAACAGCGGAAATAAGTGAAAAACCAAGTACAGGAAAGCCAGCAACATTAATTTGTTTGCCGATCAAAAAGCCAATCTCTTCGTTTTTAGTACGTTGTTCGACTAGCTCCCAGAGTTTGGTCACCCCATCCTGTGGGTATCGTGTATTGAAATACATGAGCGACTGAAAAGAAACTCCCGCTTCATCAAATAAGCTTTTAACAGGGAGCTTTAAGCGGCGAAGATATTCGGCCATGTTCAGCAACCACCAAGAAGATGTTGTTCTCATTACTTATCCTGCTATATAGGGTGAATTATGGTCTGGCTGTTTAAGTCAATAAACTGGCTCATAAGGCAAAGTATGTCTCAATAAATGGTTTTAGGATAGTTCTCTGTCGCCCTTAATAGGTGGCTTATAACCAAGAGGGGAATAACGTGATTTATACCAGCGCGACACAACACGCTTGTAACATCGAATCTGGTGTTGTGAGTGCAGAAGAACTCACGAAGTCCTACCTGGCAAGAATAAACCAGCTTAATCCAACGATTAATGCCATCGTTGCGCAAGATCAGGAACATAGTCTTTTAAGGGCAATGGAATTAGATCAGCTTGCATTGAGTGGTCGTTCACTTGGACCTCTTCACGGCGTACCTGTGACGGTTAAGGAGTGTTTTAATGTAAAAGGCTTCAAAACAACGGTCAATTACCCGCCTTTAAAAAATTATCGACCAAGTGAAGACTCTATTTTAGTTTCTAGGTTAAAAGACGCAGGCGCTATTTTATTAGGCAAAACAAATGTACCTACCTTGCTAGCTGATTCGCAAACGTTTGGTCCGTTATTTCCGACGGCTAACAATCCGTATGACCTCACTCGGTCAACTGGCGGTAGTACTGGTGGCGGCGCTGCAGCGGTTGCGACGGGAATGACAACCTTCGAAATTGGCAGTGATATTGCGGGATCTATACGCAATCCCGCCCATTACTGTGGATTGTTTGGGTTGAAACCAACGCAAAATGGTCATCCTGCAGATGGTCATGTCCCACCGTTGCCAGATAGAAATGTTGGCTACTTGGATATGAACAGTACCGGGCCATTAGCGAGAACCATGGACGACATCGAACTTGCTTACAATGTTTGTTATGCACCAAGGTGGGATTATTTACGGTATTTGCCAATAGATAGAGAATTTCCAGAACACAAAAAACTAAGTGATTTTCGTATCGGCTGGTTTGATGAAATACTGGGTATTCAATGCAGTACGGATACAAAAAAAGCTTTAGAGGGCATGGTCTCAAGTTTAGAAAGTGCGGGTGCTCAAGTTGAGAAAATTAAAATTGACCAACAACTCTTAGAACGAATTTTGAAACTTTGGGCTAAGATATTTGGTTTTGTCATTGGTCAAGATTTTAGTTGGCCAATGCGGCAGTTACTTAAGTTGAAATTTCAGCGAGATTTAAGCGGGTCTAAGCTAGAGGCTAAGCGTGAGCTGCATCAGGGTTTAAGCTTGAATTTCAAGCAATTCTCATCAGCTCAGTTGGAGCAACAAGAGCTAACGGCCGAGCTCACCAAACTGTTTGAAGCTCACGATTTTTTGTTAAGTCCGACATCAGCAGGACCAGCGTTCGAACATAACCAGAAACACAAACCCATTCCAATTGATGGTGATACGCTTCACTATAGCGACTATTGTTTTAGTTTCGTTATGCCTTACAACGTTACGCGGTTACCTGTGTTGACAGTTCCAACAGGATTGAATGATGATGGTTTACCGATAGGTTTATCTTTTGCTGGACCTCATTTCTCAGAAAAACAATTGATTCGCTTTGGGAAGTTACTTGAGAGTGCGGGGTATCGTTTTCAAGCGCCACCAGAAATAAGCCTCTAGCTTTCTTCAAGCCAATTTTAAGTATCTACAGCTAATAATAAGAGTGAGTTTTCTATGAAAAAAATTGTGATTACCAAGGCGGGTGAACCCAAGGTGTTACAGGTTCAGGAGTGTGCAGATCTTGTACCAAGTGAAAACGAGGTCCGCATTGCCGTTAAAGCTGCAGGGCTGAATTTTGCCGATATTATGGCGAGACAAGGCTTATACCCTGATGCACCCAAATTACCTTGTACTGTCGGTTATGAAGTGTCTGGCATTATTGATGAAATAGGCTCAAATATTGACGAACAATGGTTAGGCAAAGAGGTTTTCGCTTTAACTCGATTTGGTGGTCAGGCAGAGCAGGTAGTCGTGCCTTTGCATCAAATATTTGAAAAACCTGAATCACTGTCATTTGAAGCGGCTGCGGCCATTCCTGTGAATTATTTAACCGCGTATCAGTTGCTCGTAGCAATGGGGAGTTTGCATTCTTATGAAACAATCTTGATCCACAATGCAGGGGGCGGAGTAGGTTTGGCTGCACTTGAAATTGCCAATAAAATTGGTGCAACAACTTTCGGAACGGCAAGTGTCGGGAAACATGAATTTCTGAAAGCAAAAGGTTTGAATCATGCCATAGATTATAGAACGCAAGATTGGCAGAAAGAACTGTTAGCGCTAACAGAAGGCAGAGGGGTCGATCTAATTACTGACCCGCTTGGTGGTAAGAATTTAAAGAATAGTTACCGAGCTCTTAGTAATACCGGGCGCTTAGGAGTGTTTGGAATTTCTTCCGTGGCTGAATCAGGGTTTAAAGGAAAACTAAAACTACTGAAAATGGTCGCACAGACACCTTTTTATCACCCTTTCGGTTTGATGGATCAGAATAAAGGGGTTTTCGGTGTGAACATGGGGCACCTATGGCACGAGCACAAAAAGATTAACGTTTGGATGCAAGCCTTATTAAAAGGCCATGCAGAAGGTTGGATTAATCCACATGTCGACACAACCTTTACATTTTCTGAAGCAGCGCAAGCACACCAGTATATTGAGCAACGGCGAAATATCGGCAAGGTGATTCTGACGCCTTAGTTAGAGTTATTGGCTAGCTTAACGAATGCCCACCTTACCCTGTCATGTGTCAGTCTGGAGCAGAGCGGCTACCATCAATTTATTTTGTGCGGTGCTTATTATTTTGTGCGGTGCTTATTATTTTGTGAGGTACTTGGCAATATTGGTTCGTTGTCCTTTTAAGCCATTCTTTTGTCTTTTAATGACTAGCTTAAATATACAGGGCTTTGTATTTTGAGTAGGTCAAGTACAACTTTACACCGTATATTAACTCGTTCCCTGGAGTTGCCATTATTATGTCTCTTGTGAAACTTAAGTCCAGTACTGCAAGTTCGATGTCAAGGAAAGCAGAGTCAAAAAACGACCAGTTAACGATATCTATCGGGAAAGTGAAGCCCCTTATCAAATTGCTTGCTGCTGAAGGTGTGGCGCTAGAAGAACTACTTGATGGAACCGATATCCATTTAAGGGACTTAACGCTTTTTGATTTATCGATAGACTATGACCAATATCTGAAGCTGATTGATAATGCTTACATACTCGCGCCCGACCCATGCTTTGGATTGAGTTTGGGTGAGCAGTTTTATGTCAACCATGATGGCTTGCTTGCTTGTCGGATCATGAGTAGTGAAAATGCAATGCAGGCGATGTATTTGCTAAGAGATTATCAGTCATTACTGACACTTCTTTTCCAGCTAAACTTTGAGGTGTTCGAGGATCAAGCTGTTTTTACAGTTCATCCGGCTTATCGCCTAAATAACTCACTGCCTTTTTTTATTGAATATACGTTTGCTGCGATTTACTCAATTGGCCGGTTCTGTCTTGGTAGTCAAAAGATGGAGCTTACCTATGAGTTTAGTTATGATCCCCCAACTTCCGCTATACGTTACAAGGATTTTTTTGGCGGTGAAGTCCGTTTTTCCTGTAAAGAGAACCGGGTCTTGGTGCCGCTTGATGTGCTGAATAAACCTTTTGTTTTTGCAGATAAACAAGCCGCTAAGATCAACGATGAAATTTGCCAAGACAAAGTATGTAGTATCGAGAATGAAACCGATATCAAGCACAGAGTTAAAATGCTTATTCGAAAAAACAAGTTGTTTAAAGTATCTCTCGAGACATTGGCTGACCAACTTTGTATGTCGCCTAGAACCTTGAGCCGCCAGTTAAAGGCTCGCAATATTACATATAAAAGCATATTAGAAGAAGAGCGTAAAAAAAGAGCGATTCAGCAAATACAAGATCATGATATTCCCTTAGAGCAATTGGCCGAACAACTTGGCTATCAGGACGCTTCCTCCTTTAGTCGCGCATTTAAAAAATGGGTGGGCGTTGCGCCTAATCAGTTTAAAGACCTGCAAGATTAAAGGCACTCAATTCACAACAAAGAATATATGGCTTGAAATGTCTCGCCCATGACGGAAATGGTCATGGTGAAATTAAGCGGGGGTTTCAATAATAAGTTGTTTCATTGAGGACAACCAAAGTGACTCTTCGCTTATTGGTTAATGAAGATACAGTAGTACTTCGTCGCAGGACGCAAAATAAAAATAAAATTAATCAATCAAATAGGTTTGATGATGACTACTCTAAAAAAAATTACTAAACCCCAAAAACAAAAGACAAAAGGCTTATTAAGCTTGTGCACTTTATCCCTCTCGTTGATGCTTGGTGCAGGACAGGCGATGGCGGATAAATGCTTTATTATGGTTCATGGCCACGGTGTTAGCTCAGCTTCAGAGGCCCAGAATTATTGGAGTAACAATAACTTCAGTGAATACAATGGCGATAACTTCATGGATGACCTGCTTCAAACGGGCGATAACTATGGACTAACGTACTATAAATCATCGGATGGCGCCGGTTATGAATACTGGAGAGATGAGGCTGCAGGCGAAATTGCGCGTCAAATAACGTCAATCAAGGCGGGTAATGGCGATGGTTATACGCATGCGGAGTCAGGTACGCAATGTTCAGCTAATGATGACTTTTTTGTGATTGCGCATAGCCAAGGCGCCCCTGAAATGATGTATATCGCCGGTAATGCCATTACCGGCTCTCCAAGCTATAACACGGCATACAACTCATCTAGCAGTGCAGTAACAGTTGACTTTGAATCGGCGATGGAAAACATTGAAGCGATATTTAGTATGGGGGGGGCTATTACCGGCACTGAAGGTGCTGACCGTGTTTGTAATGGTAGTTGGGTAGAGTATTTAGTTGGTGAACTTGCCTTTGGTGGATGTAACGACTCGACTAAATGGCTGCAAACTAGCGACTCTTATACAGTTCGCAACCAAATCGGTTCTAATTTAGCGGTACCGTTTTGGGTGCTTGGTGGTTGGAATGAATTCCCCGGTGTCGCATCGGCTTCTTCTTTATTATTAAGTGGTGATGATGATGGTTATATTAACCTAGCGTCGCAAATGAGCTGTTCTGGTTCAGCCACACGTAATTTGTATAATGACCTGAAAACATACAAGCACTTTTTAGGCATTAAATATGGTAGTGCTACTTATAAGTGTAAAGACTCAAATAAGGGCACACCCCGTACTTACAATGCCTTCAGTTTAGACGAGGACCATGATTCGGAACGTAATGGTGGCAAGAACTCTCCAAGTAATAAATCGATACCTAATGGCTTGGATTGCGGTAGCGGCAATATGGCCTCAAGAATTAGTGATTGTACTTAAGGTATAGCTTGAGTTTCTGACGGTTAATTAACAGGCATTTCTTTTTAGTTAAGAAATGCCTGTTTAACGGCTAAGTTTATTACCGTTCCTCTAATTTACAGGGTGTTTTGTATTGTGATGTTGAATAAAAAAACGATCTTATTTTCAGGCTTGGTTGCGATTGCTGTTGCGCTTTTCTTTCAGATAAATGTGGTCAGTGAATCGCCCAATGACGAGGCGGAAGTACAGGTAAAATTACCTGAAGAACGCGCTTCTAGTCAGCCTAAACAAGTGCCGAATAAGCAACTACTAGCATCTACGAATACAGCTACAAAAAATCCCCCTAAAAAACCACCCGCCTTAAGTTATGTTGATAATTTAAAAGGAATGAAGGATAAAAATTCATTTCATAAAGCGCTGCTTAAGGATAATAAACAACAAAATAAATACCCTCCCTACAATCAAAGTATCCCTACGCTTGAGCAAGATCCGATTGAACGACGGTATGAGTTGGATATACGAACTGTAGAAAGTGAAAGCGGTGAAGCTAGCCTGACTTTATGGACCGATAAGAAATATTACTTACATGGCGATGACGTTTTAATTTCTGCCATTTTACAAGATACAAGAGGTGTTCGTATTCCTACACGGTTTTTAGGTCAGCTCATTTATAATGAAACTGAAAACCTGCAACAATTTGAATTTTCTGATTTGGACCAAGATGGTGTTTATGAATACCGATTCAAGTTAGATCCCGTTGATAACTCTGTTGAAAAGAGTGCGCTAATGTCGGGCATTTATAAAATTCTTATTATTAATGATGTGAATGAAATGGTCGATGGCGTCACTTTTATTTTGTCTCAACCGGAACTGCAACTTACAGGGAATTATAAAGACAGTATTTCATCAAATGGAAATTTATTAATAGAAGCTGAAGTTGAGGTGACAGCGAAACATCGTTTCTACTTTCAGGCCGCACTTTATAGCAGTACGAATGATCCGATTGGTTCAACGCAATTTTCAGGGGAATTGACCCCAGGTCGTCATTGGGTGCCATTGGATTTTGATGGAATGATGATTCGAGATGCAGGAGAGCCCGGACCTTATCTATTGAAAAGTATCTCTCTGGCAAAAGTTGTTTTACCGATGCAGCGCGCGCCTCTTATCTACCCTGAGTTTTACACACAGGGGTATAACCTAGATCAGTTTAGGAATACAAACTACGCGTTGGCTGGGCCTAATTAACAAGCAGGGATTCAGCGTTAAACATCATATTGTTGCCTGATTCAGGAACGATCCAACTTGTATTTTATTTGGAGGTTTCTTGTGTCTATGTGGGTGGTAGTTTTTCTTTGATAGGTATAAAAAATGTCGTGAAATGTAATGTAAATGGCTCAATAGGTCGTGGTGATTCAGGCCTAAGCTCACAATAATATGCTGTAGTAAAAATACTACTCTCATCATGGTTGATGAAAAATAAGTACTTATGGCAGGAAGCAACAATAAAAACAAAACTCAATAACAAGCAGGTTTTATGATGATCATAAAAAAGGTAATTAAACCCAAACGACAAACGAAAAAACATATGTTGGCCTTATGTGCCGTATCGCTTTCTTTGATGTTAGGTGCAGGTCAGGCCTTAGCATCAAAGTGTTTTATTATGGTTCACGGCCATGGTGTTAGCTCTTCCTCAGAGGCCCAGAACTACTGGAGCAATAATAACTTCAGTGAGTATAACGGCGATAACTTCATGGATGATTTGCTACAAACCGGCGATAACTACGGACTAACGTACTATAAATCATCAGATGAAGCGGGATATGAATATTGGAGAGATGAGGCTGCAGGCGAGATTGCACGTCAAATAACGTCAATCAAGGCGGGTAGTGGCGATGGTTATACGCATGCGGAGTCAGGCACTCAATGTGCGGCAGATGATACCTTCTTTGTGATTGCGCATAGCCAAGGTGGCCCTGAAATGATGTATATTTCGGGCAATGCGATTACGGGTTCACCCAGTTATAACACAGCCTACAATTCGTCAGGCAATGCGGTGAACGTTGACTTTGACTCAGCCATGGAAAATATCGAAGCTATATTCAGTATGGGTGGTTCCATCACAGGTACTGAAGGGGCTGACCGTATTTGTAATGGTAGCTGGATTGAGTACTTGGTGGGTGAGCTTGCCTTTGGAGGGTGTAACGATTCAGTTAAGTGGCAACAAACAACGGATTCGTACACAGTTCGCAATCAAATTGGTACAAGTTTAGGCGCTCCAATTTTTGTACTGGGTGGTTGGTCAACATTCCCAGGCATTGCTTCGGCATCTTCATTATTGCTCGGTGGTGACGACGATGG
>CAJWBJ010000068.1 GCA_913020495.1 uncultured Oleiphilus sp. | reverse complement strand
CTTGGGCTCATGTTAAATAAAAAGCTGGGTGCGCGGGCAGTCAAAGATTCGTAAACCATTGAGACGCTATCGGGTGTGATCCAGACGGCTGCACATTGCTGAAGTAGTGAGTCTAAGTCTTCAAGGTTATTGTCTTGATAATGATAGATGCATAAATTTGGGATATTAAGCTTCATAAGTTGTGTCATGAATGAACTAGGCGTTCGTGGAGAGTTACTTAGTAGCCATTCTTTATCAGTATGCTTTTGACAGATAGCTTGAATTTGAGCGACAAGAGGCTGCGCTTGCCACTCGAAATGTTTTGATGGACCGCCTATGAGCATTAAATGTTTTGTTTTTTGGGTGAGGATAGCGGCTGGAGTTACTTTATTTAACGCACCACAAGTATTCAAAATACGATTGCTCTCTTTGAGGTTGTCATGTTTGGGGCATATGATGGCATCAAAAAAACTCAAAGGTAAGCTGGGTTTCATTAGCACTACGCTGAAGGCATGATGGGCTCGTGCGTTAAATAATAAAACTTTATGCGTTTTGTGTCCTGCGCCAATTATAATGTCTGGTGGCGTCCGCCCCTCGGTTTTATTCGTCTTTTTGAGTAAGGCCTCTAACCACGAGACTTGATTTAAGTTGGCATCAAACCAGGTCGTTATAATTTTATGATGAGCGGAAAGCCGCTCCGAAAGACCGTGTAATTGGTTCAAATGACCAGGCCTGTCGTCATGAATAAACCAGATGGATAATGGGTTTTGGTCTGTTTTTATTTTTTGAGTCAATTTCTGTGTCGTCAAGTTATCGATATTCCAGTTTATTCAATCAAAGCTTCACTCTATTCAATCAAAGCACTACTGCGTTATACTGCGAACACACAGTCCCTTCGCTACACTAATTCGCAACCACGATGATACGCACTCTATGTCACGACTAGTTTACTCAATTCTGTTCGCATTATGTATGCCTTTTGTTTTTCTGAAATTATTATGGCGTGGATATAAAGCACCAGAATATCGTACGCGAAAATTAGAGCGGTTTGGCATTTTTAAAGCACCTGATCTGAATCGTAGTATTTGGGTACATGCAGTGTCAGTAGGTGAGGTGTTAGCGGCTGAGCCCGTTATACGTGAGTTGCAAGCACGCTATCCTGAACGTGACATTGTGATCACCAGTATGACACCGACGAGTTCAGAACAAATATATAAGCTTTTTGGCGATAGTGTTTTTCATGTCTATGCACCTTATGATTTACCTTTTATGGTGAATTCTTTTTTGAGGCGTGTGCGTCCAGAGTTTCTTATTATTATGGAAACCGAGTTGTGGCCTAATATGATTCACCTGGTTCGTAAGAAAGGCTGTCCGGTTGTGATTGTGAATGCACGTTTATCTGAACGTTCAGCAAATGGATATCGCCGTTTAAAGCCAGCTGTTGGGTGGATGTTGAATGAATTATCATTAGTATTGTGTCAATACAAAAATGATGCCGCTCGTTTTAGTTCATTAGGGATATCCAGTGAAAAAATTCATGTCACGGGAAGTGTGAAATATGACGTGAATATTGACCCGAGCATTCATCGAGAAGGCCGGTTGTTGAGGCAATCTTTGAATAACTCGCAACCTGTATGGGTGGCAGCGAGTACGCATGATGGTGAAGATGCGCGTGTTTTAGCCATTCACCTCCAATTACGAGAATTTTTCCCTGATGCCGTGCTAATTCTTGTGCCTAGACATCCGGAGCGTTTTGATAGTGCTTTTCAGTTGGCTGAGCAAGCGGGGTTCACTACTTATCGTCGCACCCATGAAACACGTATTCCAAAAGATACGGATGTTTTTATTGTGGATACCATGGGGGAACTATTGAGTTTTTATGCGGCTTCTAATATCGCCTTTATTGGTGGCTCGTTAGTTGAAGTTGGTGGGCATAACCCGATAGAACCTGGCGCTTTAGGTTTGCCTATTTTAGCAGGGCCTCATGTCTTTAATTTTGAAGCGATTTGTGAACAACTGGTTTCTTCTGGTGGTATGGAAGTTGTTTTGGGAGAGGCTCGATTGTTAGTGGCGTTAAAACAGCTGATGGGTGACCCGGAAACTGCGCGAGCGCGGGGTAATAATGCGATGAACGAAGTGAATGCGAGTAAGGGCGCGGTAGCCCGGGTAGTGGACTATCTAGCGCCATTATTAGATGAGCATTAAAAAATTATTTTACAGGCTCTAACCACGCATTCAATATTTCTAAATCATTCATGTTAAGAGTTCCAGCAGAACGTCGAATGCGTAGATTGCTTTCGACAAAGTCAAAGCGGGCATTGGCGTAGTCTTTCAATGCAGTAAAGTAATTTCTTTCTGCGTCCAATACCTCAACAATGTTTCGAGTCCCGACTTTATAACCTTCCCTTGTTGCTTCAAGCGCACTTTCGCGTGAAATAATATTCTGTTTGAGTGATTCAACGGTTTGAATATTAGTTTTAATATTGATGTATTCGGTTCTTGTTTCAAGTCGTGCTTGTCTTTGTGCAGATGCTAAAAGGTGTTTGGCTTGTTCAACCTGATGTCTGGTTTGTCTCACACTTGCTTGGGTTGCGCCTCCTGAATAAATGGGGATGTTTAATGTCAGAGATATGGAGCCCTCTTCTGCTTCGTTGTTAGCCGGGTTCGAATTGGTGAGCTTCGAATTGCTATATCCTGCATTTAAATCAAGTGTTGGTAGGTGCTGTGAGTTACTTGAACTTAATTGAGATTCAAGCGCTTTAAGAGCGTAGTCCGCTGACTTAATATTTAAATTATTTTCAAAAGCTGAATTTACCCAAGCTTCTGATGAATCGGTTGGGTCTAACGTGATAGGGAAATCGCTTTTAAGGGTCGATAGTTCAGACGTATATTCCCCTGTCAGGCGAGATAAATTTTCAATCGCAATGGTTAAATTACCCTCAAAACGAATACGAGCAGTCTGCGACGAGTCATAAGATGCTTTTGCTTCATGGACGTCTGTAATGGCAATTAGACCGACATCAAATTGTTCTCTCGCTTGCTCAAACTGACGTTTAACGGCTGCTTCATGAGAGCGTGCAGATTTTAGGTTTTCTTGCTCTCTTAAAATATTGAAATAAGCTGAAGCGACATCAATGATAAGGTTTTGTTGAGCTGAAAGGTAAACGGCTTGAGCACGAAGGGTGCTTTGTTCGGCTGATGATAAAGTATACCAGCTTGGCAAGTTAAGAAGGGGTTGCGCAAGCGATACAGCATAATTCAAGGTTTTGTAACTATTATCGCGTTGTGATTCGTTTGTATTATTTGTATTGGTTCTTCCTGCGCTTACACTACCATTGAATGATGGTAGTAAACCCGCAAGTGCTAGGCTCTCACCTTCTTGTTCCGCCAAAAAGGCTGACCGAGCCGCAAAAATCCCGGAGTCGTAATTCTCTGCATGTTGATAAAGGCTGATCAGATCAGAGCTTGCTGCAAAAGATTGACTGGCAATAGCCATAATGATGCTTGATAAGATTAGCTTGGGTGTTCGTATCATTTTATCTGAGTCCCGTTGTTGTAGAGCGCGCATAACGTGAAAATTCGCGTAGCAGGTCATTATGGACAATAACTTTTTAGAACTCTAGACTATGAACCTGCAAATCTCATTTATTTACAATCAACCAAAGAGCCAGATATTGGTGTTTTGATATAAACAATGTGCATTTAACGGCTCGAACAGGTAAAAAAAGAAGTATGATCAAACAGCAATATGACCAAGATGATTTTGAAGTAATCGAGCGTGAAGCCTGCTTTAAGGGCTTTTTCAAGCTGGATCGCTTTCACTTTAAACACAAACGCTTTGATGGTTCATGGAGCAGGGTTGTGAGTCGTGAGATTTTTGTGCGTGGTAACGCCACTTGTGTATTGCCTTATGATCCCGTGGAAAGCAGAGTTGTATTGTTGGAACAATTTAGGGTTGGTGCTGTTGCTTTTGAAGATGCTGAACTTGAAGTTAAGGCGCTTGAAAAAGAGCCGGCGCAATCTCCTTGGTTGATTGAATTAGTGGCTGGTATCAATGAGCAAGGTGAGCAGCCAGAAGAGGTTGCTCGACGAGAAGCGGTTGAAGAAGCCGACCTGGAATTAGGTGAGCTGGTTCATATTTGTGATTATCTTGTTTCTCCGGGAGGATCAACTGAGAAAGTCCATTTATATTGTGCTCAAGTTGATAGCCGTAATGTGGGTGGCGTGTTTGGTCTAGAGGAAGAAGATGAAGATATACGAGTACATGTTGTTACATTCGATGATGCAATGTTAATGATGGAAAGTGGTCAGATCAATAATGCTGCTGCCATTATTTCGTTGCAATGGCTTGCCTTGAATCGGAATAAAATTGATGAAAATTGGTTGGATAAGGCTAAATAAGGGCTTGTATGCGGAAAAAATATATTCCTGATTTAGTGCAGCTTGGGGCTTTATATGAAAGCAACTACAGTCGCTTGCTCAAACTGATTCGTATCATGGGGGATTCTGAAAAAATGGAATTTAATCTGCATACAGAACATCACTTCGTCGGCAAAGTATTGATTCAATTACTTGAGTCATGCAAGTACACAGATACCTTCTTACTAGAGCAGACCGCTGCCGCAGGCAAATGGGTGAATAATCCGAAACTGACGGTGCGTTTATATCATGATGCGGTGGTGGCAGAGGTTGTCGGTCATCAAGGTCAACAGGCGACTAATGGTGTGAATGATTACCCCAATAAATCCATGCACCATCCAGATGAGAAGAATCAGCTGAATTCATTCTTGTCTGAATGGCTGAACTTCTGCTTAATGCATGGATGTTGCGACGCACTTCCGTTTAAACGCGCCTAGTTGTGAATTTTCTATCAGAAAAAACTAACAGCCACGATATAATTATATTTACGAGTGTTAACTACGTCCGTTATTACAATAAAAAACTAAAAATAGTTAACGAATAGCTACCCAAATTCGAAAACTTAACTAATTTAAGGTAAGGGCTAAATAAAACTAGCTTGATGAAAGTCTTTGGGTATGCGATGAAGCATATTAAGTTAGTGGGTAATGCACTGTGTTAAATTAGTATTATGATCATTTACCAATGCTCATAGATGCAAATGAAAAAGAGTCGAAAAGATAAATGTCTAGTGAAAACAGCGCGGATAACGCTATTTTAAATATCCTCCATTTAACGGATTGCCATTTGACGAAAAGTGAAGATGGTGAACTGTTAGGGATGAATACTCGTGACAGCTTAGAAGCTGTCTTGGATGAAGTGAATAAGCAGCATGCGAACCCTGATTACGTTCTCGCGACCGGTGATCTAGCGCAAGATGCGTCCTCCGATGCCTATGAGTATTTTAAGTCAAAAACCTCTCGTTTTGCTTGTCCTGTTTCGTGGTTTCCTGGTAATCATGATGACCGGGATGTGATGCGAAAGGTGATTGGCTCCGGTTCTGAATTAAACAAAGTTGTGCGTGTGGGCGCTTGGCAATTTATCTTATTGGATTCAATGGTGAGTGGTAAAGTCCATGGCTTTTTAGAGTCGAGTGAGCTCAAGACGCTTGAAGCTGCCTTAAAAGAACGGCCAGACCTACATACATTCGTTTGTTTACATCATCACCCTATTGATATCGATAGTGCATGGCTGGACAATATAGGCCTTCATAACAGGGATGAATTTCTTAAAATTATTGACCGGTTCGATAACGTGAAGGCTATTCTATGGGGGCATATTCATCAGCAGATTGATGGTTCTAGGAATAACGTTAATTTGTATGCGACACCTTCAACCTGTATTCAATTTCTACCAAAATCTGATGATTTTGCTATTGATACCATTGCTCCCGGTTATCGCTGGTTAAAATTATATCCAGATGGCGCAATAGAAACGAATGTTGTTAGAACCACAGACTTTGAATTTAAGTTAGATTTAGATAGTAATGGGTACTAGTTCCACTTATGAAGGCGCTTATTTATCTTCATGGTTTTAATAGTTCACCTCAATCTAAAAAAGCGCGTCAGACGTGTAATTATTTTGAAACAGAATCATCTAATTTTACGGTTCATGTTCCCGCTCTTCCTTTTCGACCGAAAGATGCAATTAAAGTGGTTGATGAGCTGATTCAGTCTCTTGGTTTAACATCTATAGCAGGCTTTATTGGCAGTTCCCTGGGAGGGTACTACAGTTTGTATTTTCAGCGGCGGTATCAACTGCCTGCAGTATTGATTAACCCAGCTGTTCAGCCTTACACCCTTTTACTCGATTATTTAGGCGAGAATGTTAACGTGTATACTGATGAACGTTACATTGTAGAGATGAAACACATGGATGAGCTAAGGTCTCTTGAGGTGACTAGCCGTGCCTCGCCAGAGAATTTATTGTTATTAACTCAAACAGGCGATGAAGTTTTAGCATATCAAGACGCTGTTACGCGCCTTCATGGCGCAAAAATGTGGGTTCAGTCTGGCGGGAGTCATGCTTTTGATGGGTTTCGTAAAGTTTTACCTGCTATAAATAGTTTCTTTCAATTAAGTCTTTAATTTTAAAATTCAACTACTTCCAAGCATTTCTGAATGTACTTCTTTCGAATATTTCCTCTTTTTGACCCAATACAGGTCAAATGCTGGTGGTTTTTTCCCCAATCATTCAGGTAAAATGCCCGTCTTATTTTGGCCTTATTTTTTAGTATGGCTGTTTCTTTTGCTTTTTAGTCTGGAGAGTACTCTTGGGATCAAAAACCGTATTGCACGATGAGCATCAAAATTCTGGCGCTAAAATTGTTGATTTTGGTGGTTGGGATATGCCTCTTCATTATGGCTCTCAAATAGAAGAACACCATATAGTTCGTCAATCTGCTGGGATGTTTGACGTCTCTCACATGACTATTGTTGATATCCAAGGCGCTCAGTCCCGTGAGTTTCTACGTTACCTATTAGCAAATGATGTCGATAAGCTAAAAGAAACAGGTAAAGCGCTTTATAGCGGTATGCTTGATGATAATGGTGGTGTAATTGATGATTTAATTGTCTACCGCATGCCTCAGGATTACCGTGTCGTTGTTAATTGTGGCACGCGTGAAAAAGATTTAGCGTGGATGGAAAAACAGGCTAAGTCTTTCGATGTAGAGTTAAATGAACGACCAGAGCTTGCGATGATAGCTATTCAAGGCCCGGAAGCAATTGAAAAAGTTAAAGCGGTTAAAGCTGCCCAAGCTGAATTGATAGGGCGGCTAAGCGTTTTTCAAGGGCTTGAAGATAGTAACTGGATGTTTTGTCGAACGGGTTATACCGGAGAAGATGGTCTTGAAGTGTTGGTGCCCGAAGCCGAGGCTGCAGCATTTTGGAAAGCCTTGGTATCTGAAGGTGTAAAACCTTGTGGTTTAGGTGCAAGAGATACCCTTCGTTTGGAAGCGGGTATGAACCTTTATGGTTCTGATATGGATGAGTCTGTAACGCCGTTGCAGTCAGCGATGGCGTGGACTGTTTCATTTACGGATGATCGAGACTTCATAGGTAAATCAGCTTTAGTTGCACAAAAAGAAACAGGTGTGCCGAATAAGTTAGTTGGTTTGGTTTTGGAGGCGCGTGGTGTTCTAAGAGGGCATCAAAAAGTCATTGTTGATGGTTTTGATGATGGCGAGATTACCAGCGGAACGTTTTCACCTACTTTAGGCTATTCGGTGGCGCTTGCCAGAGTACCTAGCGAAACCGGTGATACTTGTTTAGTTGAAATGCGAGGCAAGCAAATACCCGTTCAGGTTGTCAGGCCTCCATTTGTTCGTAATGGCCAAAAAGTATACAAATAATTTACTGAATTGATTTTATTGACTACCTTTTATTTGAATCTATTAAATTCAGATAAAAATTTCTTGAAAATATTTAAGCATTTTAGTTTGAGGAAAGAAGAATGAGCACAATCCCTGGAGATTTAAAATACCTACCAAGCCACGAATGGGTGCGTTTAGAAGATGATGGTGAAACCGTTACGATTGGTATTACTCATCATGCACAAGACTTATTAGGTGATGTGGTTTTTGTAGAGATGCCTGAGATTGGCGCTGAAATTGTTGCCGGTGAAGAAGCCGGGGTTGTTGAATCAGTTAAAGCTGCTTCTGATATTTTCTCGCCAATTGCCGGAACAGTCACTGAAGTAAATGAAGACCTTGAAGACTCGCCTGAATTAGTTAACAGCGAGCCATATGATGATGGTTGGTTTTTCAAAATGAAAGTAAGTGACACGGAAGAGTTGGAAGGATTAATGAGTCCTGACGCTTATAAAGAACTATGCGAAGCTGAAGAGCATTAAGCTCGTTTTGTAATCGTTTTAATTTATATATCTAGTGGTGAGTGAAAGCTCACCCGTAGTTTCCTTTCTTTGTGTGCAACGTTTATAAAGTGGCTAATGAATAGTCGAATAGTAAACGTTAGTGCGCCTCCCTAGGAGGATTGTTCATGCCCTTTATTCCGCATACTGATCAAGATGTCCAAAAAATGTTGGACGTGATCGGTGTAGATTCAATTGATGATTTGTTTGATGAAATACCTGAGCACCTTCGTGCAAAGCCTATGGATGGCATTCCAGAAGGTTTAAATGAAATGGCAATGATGCGAGTCTTGTCAGAAAGAGCTCAACAAGATGATGGTGCGCTTTGTTTTATTGGCGCAGGTGCTTATGAGCACCATATTCCTGCAGCTGTTTGGAGTACAGCGATGCGTGGCGAGTTTTTAACTGCCTATACACCGTATCAGGCTGAAGCAAGCCAAGGAACGTTGCAGTTGATATACGAATACCAAACTATGATGTGCCAGATTACAGGTTTGGATGTGTCTAATGCTTCATTGTACGATGGTGCGTCCGGCTTGGCAGAAGCCGTGCTTATGGCGATTAGAGCCAACAGAAAATCGAAAAGTAAAAAGGTGCTCTTGGCAGGAAGTGTACATCCGCTATATAGAAAAGTTGTGAATGATATCGTCAGCAATCAAGGGATTACTTTAGATACTCTTCCTCTCAATACACAAGATCTTTGTATTGAGCATGAGGCACTAAGTCAGTTTGAATCACAAGATTACGCGGCATTAGTCATTGCTCAGCCAAACTTTTTCGGCACTCTGGAAGATGTTAATACGCTTACAAATTGGGGGCAGAATCATGGCATGTTAGTGATTGGTGTTGTGAACCCCATGGCGATGGCGATGCTCGCTCCGCCGGGAGAGTGGGGCGATAATGGCGCTGATATTGCGGTGGGTGAAGGTCAGCCCTTAGGTTTACCGTTGGCTTCAGGCGGCCCTTATTTTGGTTTCGTTTGTTGTAAGCAGAAATTGGTACGTCAAATGCCGGGGCGGATTATAGGGCGAACTGTTGATCTGGAAGGTAAAGAAGGTTTTACTTTAACACTTCAGGCTCGGGAGCAGCATATTAGACGTTCTAAAGCGACCTCGAATATTTGTACTAACCAGGGTTTAGCTGTTACAGCAGCGACAGTTTATCTCACTTTATTAGGCTTTAACGGCTTATTAAAGGTCGCTCAAGCGAGTCATCATAATACGAATTTACTCGTAAGCAAATTGCAGGGTATTAGCGGTGTCACAATTCGCTCACCTAAAACGGTCTTTCATGAGTTTGTGATTGAATTAGACCGTAATGTTAGCGAAGTGATTGAGTTAATGGCGGAGCAAGGGGTTTTGGGAGGGTTTGATCTAACAGACTATTACGCAGAGCTTGGAAACTGTTTGTTGGTTTGCGTTACAGAAGTCAAAACTGAATCTGACCTGGATTTATTTGTTGATGCACTAAAGCGTGCTCTGCAAGAAGGAGCAGTTAAATGCTAATTTTTGAAAACGGTAGTAAAGGAAGAAATGCGACCTCTCAAATTCCACAGAATGTTTCTGAGGATACTAACCTTCCAAGTGAATTTTTACGTACAAGTATAGCCGATTTACCTGAAGTTTCTGAGCTGCAGACTGTCAGGCATTTTACAAATCTCTCGAGGAAAAATTTCTCAATTGATACTCAATTCTACCCTTTAGGTTCTTGTACAATGAAGTACAACCCAAGAGGTGCTCAACAAGCAGCAAGTTTACCTGGATTTTTATCTCGCCACCCTTTTGCGCCTGAGTCGTATAGCCAGGGTTACTTGTCTTGTGTTTATGATCTTCAGCAGACACTGAAAGAAGTGACCGGAATGGCGGGTGTATCGTTAAGTCCCATGGCTGGTGCTCAAGGTGAATTTGCTGGTGTTGCCATGATCAAGGCATATCATGATGGCCGAAAGGATTTTGAGCGTACAGAAATTATTGTCCCTGAAGCGGCACATGGTACGAATCCAGCAACAGCCGTCATGTGTGGTTATAAAGTTAAAGAAGTTCCTGTTCGAGCTGATGGCGATGTGGATCTGGAAGCGCTTAAGGCTGCCGTTGGTCCACAAACCGCAGGTATTATGATGACCAATCCTTCTACTTGCGGTGTATTTGAGCGGCAAATAGAAGAGATCGCTAAGACGGTTCATGATGCAGGAGGGTTACTGTATTACGATGGCGCGAACTTAAATGCCATTTTAGGTAAAGTTCGCCCTGGCGATATGGGGTTTGATGTACTTCATATGAACTTACATAAAACGTTTGCGACGCCTCATGGTGGTGGAGGCCCAGGTTCAGGTCCTGTTGCTGTAGGTGAGCGACTGCTGCCTTATTTGCCAACACCTATGGCGGATTGTAAAAAGAGTGAATCTGGTACGGTAAGTTATCATTGGGTAGATGAGAAAGAATTGCCAGAAACTATTGGCCGCTTAAGTGCATTTATGGGTAACGCAGGAATTGTATTGCGTGCTTATATCTATGCGGTTTTATTAGGTCGGGATGGTTTGCTTCGTGTGGGTGAAAATTCAACACTGAGTGCAAATTATATGGCGAAGCTTATGTCTGATGCGGGCTTTAAATTAGCTTATGAAGATCGACGTGCGACACATGAGTTTATTGTTACCATGAGTAAGCAGGCGAAAGAATTAGATGTAACGGCAATGGATTTTGCTAAGCGCCTTCTCGATTACGGCTATCATGCTCCGACAACTTATTTCCCATTGCTTGTTCCTGAATGTCTATTAATAGAGCCTACAGAAACAGAGTCTATTGATGAAATTGAAGGTTTTGTTAAAGCGATGATTGCAATACAGAAGGAGGCTGAAACATCGCCTGAAAAGTTGAAAGGGGCGCCGTTTACTCAGCCTGTTCGACGTTTAGATGATGTGAAAGCTGCAAGAGAATTGGATGTTGCTTACCAGAAAGTGATGGAATAATTTTTTAAAGCAATAAGTACTTTCTTATAGGGCAAGTACGCGAGTACCTTTTATATTGGTAAATAATGGTATTCGTGTGCCGCCCTGTAAATAACGGTCATATTTTTTGAATCATATCTATTAGTAAACATTAACACCCATGTCACTGAAATTTTCTTTCAGTTCATCAATGTCATAATTGGTCAGTCCAAGGTGCTCAAGGATGTCGTCCTTATTGTTATCCCATTCGGGGTCTGAGTCCTGCATTCCTAATACTTTATAATTCCCACAGATATGTTCTGCCAGTTTCAATACTGCCAATAATGTTTTTTGGTGTTGGTTTTTTCCATCTTTAGCACTAAATATTTGCTGTGTATTATGGTGTTCCGAAATAACCTGACAAATATGATTAGGTAAGTTCCAAGATTTGGCAGTGTAGTAGCCTACGACACAATGGTTGGTATTGAACTGTTCATTTTCCAGGTCAATGATGCGCTCATGATCTCCTGAATAGGTTTTTTCCATTACCTTTAGGTAGTCATCAAATTTTTTCATCATGAGAGGGATGCCGCTATTATGAAATAGACCTAAGGTATAAGCTTCATCAGGGGTAGGGTAGCCTACTCTTTTTGCAACGGTAGCGCAGACCATCGCGATGTCATTGGCGGTATCCCAGAAACGAGTTAATGCAACAATTTTCTCATCTGACATTTCACCTTTAATGGCTATGCCATTTAAAATATTGATCACCGTGTTAATCCCTAACAAAGAGACGGCTTGTTCAATTGAGGTGATTTTGTTACTTAGGCCATAAAACGGAGAATTTACAAATTTCAGCATAGTGCCAGCCAAACCAACATCTTTTGCAATGAGTTTTGCGATGCGAGTGATGTCTGGATCAGGCATGATTTGCTCCATTTGCAAATCAACCAAAATTTGAGGCTGTGTTGGAACAGAAATGCCGTGCAGTATCTTGGCAATTTGTTCTTCGGTTAGGTCGGCAGGCATGCCACTATATCTCCTGATACTTCATTCTTTAAAACTATGTTATCTAGATTAGTGTAGACCTAATTGTTTAAATTACTATGGTTATTTGATCTGTTCTTTTGCTTCAATTTCTAAAAAATTATGTTCAGGACAAAAAATAAACACTTCAACATGCGTGTGTCCTTGGTATACTCCGCCCTTTATTTGCTTGTGTGGCGATTGTTAGTTCGGTTTGAGGGTATTGATGATGGAAATGAATGTGTTGCAGTTAAATAAAGGCGCTGAAAAAAGACTAAAGCAAGGGCATCTTTGGATTTATAGTAATGAAGTAGATGTAAAGGCAACGCCACTTAAGTCATTTGTTCCCGGTGAGCAAATTATAGTAAAGGATCATGTCGGGCGAGAAATGGGCGTGGCTTTCATGTCTCCATCGTCGTTAATTTGTGGTCGTTTGATTAGTCGGGACCCAAAACAAAAAATGGATCAGTCTTTATTGGTTCATCGATTAAAAATTGCATTGTCTCTGCGTGAGCTTGCTTTTGATAGTCCCCATTATCGTTTAGTTTTTGGTGATAGTGATGCGCTTCCAGGCTTGGTGGTTGATCGTTTTGGTGATGTGCTTGTCGTGCAAATTTCTTCGGTGGGGATGGAAACTCTGAAAGATGAGTTGTTGGTAGCATTAGAAAAAGTCTGTAAGCCCAAGACGATATTATTTAAGAATAATGGGAAAATGCGCGCACCAGAAGAGCTGGAATCTTATGTTAAAGTAGGTTTTGGTGAAGAAATTGAAGATGCACCGCTTGAAGAAAATGGTGTGAAATTTATTGCTCCTGTGGTGACTGGGCAAAAAACAGGCTGGTTTTACGACCATAGAATGAATCGGGCACGATTAAAAGACTATGTGAAAGGCAAAAGAGTATTAGATCTGTACAGTTATGTTGGAGGCTGGGGCATTCAGGCTGCTGCTTTTGGCGCGGAGTCTGTTACGTGTGTTGATAGCTCTTCTTTGGCTTTATCTTATGTTGCTAAGAATGCAGTGTTAAATAATGTTGAAGATAAAGTGAATAGCATTGAGGGTGATGTCATTGAAGTGTGTCGTCAGCTAATTGAAGAAGGCGAAAAATTTGATGTAGTAATTGTTGATCCACCTGCTTTTATTCCTCGACGTAAGGACCAGAAAGTAGGTGAAAGAGCTTATCAGAAGCTTAACCAGCTCGCGATGCGCTTATTAAATCGGGATGGTTTACTCGTGTCAGCATCGTGCTCGATGCATCTCTCTCGACCAGCATTAGTTACTGCTTTGCGGTTGTCAGGCCAAACACTTGAGAAGCGTTTGCAGATTATTGAACAAGGTGCTCAGGGGGCTGATCACCCTATTGTTCCGGCGATTCCAGAAACAGAATACCTTAAGGCGATGTTTGTTCGAGTGCTTCCTTTGTAACAGGGAGTGACTTCAAAAGTAATAATTGCTTTTTTCTTTCATCTATCTCTTCGGGGTGAAGGTTGTTTTTCGCATGCTCTTTTAGTTGTGAAAGAGCATGTTTCTCCATTTTATAAGCTTGTTGGATTAACCGGGTGCTTTCGCTTGGTAGTAGTTCGTGTAATGTTTGTGGGTAAAACCCGTCCTTGGTGAGCCATGCCGCTGATAGTTTGTGTATGTCTTCCTTGATTTGTGCTGCTAATAATTGAATATAATGGCTTCGTCGATACTTTGGTGTGACTTCTTCTGTCATATCGGTCAGCGCTTCAAACTCAATGCTTCGCTCTTGTGGGGTTTGATTTAAGCCGCCAGTCAACATGAACTCCAAAGCATGAAAGCCAATTGCAACATAGGCTGAATCAGTAAACTGGTGTTCGTTATTTAGGTATTCGGGAGAGATTTCTTGTTCCGAAAAAGCTAAACCACTGGAGGGGTAATTTGGTACTGCATCTAAATAGCCGGGGATGATCGGGTATTGGTCTAAGCGAATATATAACGGGTGAATGACTGATGGCTGGTTTTGGCTTAAATCAAACTCAGGGTGTGGTATATCAATTTGTTGGAATACCTGAATTAGCATATATCGCTTATGAGTTTCTAAAAGTACGCTTTTAGCCCTATTTAATAGTGAAGGCGAAGGTGAATTAGCAAAGTCTGTGATGGCATTTTGTAGGGCGATACTGGAGTCGGCGAGTTGTTTAAACGAGTCTTTTGCTGCATTTAAAAATATCTGCAAACTATTCGTGTTAATAGTGTGCGAGCTGGTGTCTAAAGTTTTGGGCAATTCAGTTGTTTCTGTTTTGGGCGCCTGCTCTGTTTGACTGTTGCAACCAATGAGGGTGAAACACGTTATTAGTAGTGATGTAAATATGCTGACTTTGATCATTTTCTGCTACTTGATGTTCGGGGGTTGAGGTGTGTTTACTGGTCGTCCCTTAAGGTCTGAATTGGCCAATTATTCTTCTCGCAATAAGCTCGTAATGTATCGTCTGGATCAACTGCAATAGGGTGATCAACCAATTTGAGTAAAGGCAGATCATTATGCGAGTCACTATAAAAGTAAGCGCCATCGATTGATAGATCCTGATTTTCTAGCCAAGTATTTAGGCGAGTTATTTTCCCCTCTTTAAAACTTGGTGTGCCGGTAATGTTTCCAGTAAACCCTTGGTTGTTCTGTTCTGGAATAGTCGCAATTAAGTCATCTACGCCTAATGATTTGGCAATCAGTTCTGTTACAAAGTGATTTGTTGCAGTGATTATCAGCAAGTAGTCGCCTTGTTCACGATGTTTTGATATTAAGGCTTTCGCTTTAGGAAGCATTATAGGAAAAATCTTTTCTTCCAAAAAAATATCACGCCATGATAATAAGTCTTCTACAGCATTGTTTGCTAAAGGCTCTAATGCAAAAGCAAGGTACTCTTCAATTTTTAGCTTGCCTGATTGGTAATCTTGAAAAAACTGGTCGTTTTTAGCTTGATAGTATTCAGCGTCAACAATTTTCCGCTCTACTAAAAACTCTCCCCAAGCATGGTCGCTATCACCTGCAATCAAGGTATTGTCTAAATCAAAAATTACTAAGGCCACTTATAAAAACTCCGCTAAACTAAATATAAGACAAATCATATCAGAAAAGTAGTTAATATAAGAAAAGTGGCTAGGCAGATTTATCAAAATTACGTATCTAAGTGAAAAAATAGTATAAATAATAAGGTGATAGCGCTTACTTGATTGCTGATTGACAAAATTTCTGGAAGAATGAAACAAGACTAAATAATTATAAGGAAAATAGAGTGATAGATTCTGACGGATTTAGACTGAATGTCGGAATTATTCTCGCGAACCAATATAATCAGGTTCTTTGGGCGAAACGAATTGGGCAGAGCTCTTGGCAGTTTCCACAGGGTGGAATTAAGGTCAGTGAAACACCAGAAGAAGCGCTATATCGAGAGCTGCATGAAGAGGTCGGATTACTCCAGACTGACGTGCAAATCATCGCCACGACAAAGGGTTGGTTGCGTTATAGGTTACCAAAAAAAATGATCCGTCATAATTCGCACCCATTATGCGTTGGACAAAAGCAAAAATGGTACTTGTTGAGAATGTTAAGTTCAGACTCAAAAGTATCAGTGAATTCCAGCAATAGTCCAGAATTTGATAGCTGGAAGTGGGTTAGTTATTGGTATCCATTGGGGCAAGTTGTTTCATTTAAGCGAGAAGTATACCGACGGGCAATGAAAGAGTTGTCTTCCGACTTATTCAAATTAGAGTTTGATCTGCCTGAAACGGCGAGAGGGAATTAATGAATGCTTAGTATGCTTCGGAGCATCATCCAAGAAGTAAATGGCGCCTTAAATCTAGAGGAGGCACTCAATGTTATCGTAAGGCGTGTCCAAGAGGTCATGTCTACTGAAGTATGTTCGATTTACCTCCTTGATGAAGAAAGAAAACGTTACATATTAATGGCATCCAAAGGCCTTAACCCTGACTCAATTGGTAAGGTTAGTATGGGGTATTCGGAAGGCTTGGTTGGCTTGGTTGGCGTTCGAGAAGAGCCGATTAACCTTGAGCATGCTCAAGAACATGAACGTTATCGATACTTTCCAGAAACTGGTGAGGAACGATATGAGAGTTTTCTGGGTGTTCCAATCATCCATCATAAAAAAGTTTTAGGCGTTTTAGTTGTTCAAGAGGCTAGTAATGTCCGGTGTTTTGACGAAGGTGAAGAGGCCTTTTTAATTACCGTCTCTGCTCAGCTTGCGAGTGTTATTGCACACAATGAAGCAACTAGTGTTATAGCAGGGCTTACACCAACCGGGCAGTCAGCCAAGGATATTTCATTTAAAGGGGTAGCAGGAGCTCCTGGTGTTGCAATTGGTAGAAGTGTGGTGATGTTCCCGCTTGCTGACCTAGATGCCGTTCCTGATCGAAACTCTGAAAATATTAAAGAAGATATACTCGCCTTTGAATTAGCCATTAAATCTGTTCGTAGTGATATCCAGCGTGTTGGTTCACGATTATCGGAACAATTAAGGCCGGAAGAGCAAGCGTTGTTTGATGTTTATTTGGCAATGCTGGATGACAATGCTTTAGCCGGAGAGGTTAGGGATCAAATCAATTCAGGTAAATGCGCCCAGTCTGCATTGAAAAATATAATTAATGACTATGCCCGCCATTTTGAAATGATGAATGACGCCTATTTGAGCGAACGAGCAGTAGATATAAAAGATTTAGGCCGGCGAATACTGTCTTATTTGCAAGAAAATGATCATAGCGCAAGGGAGTATCCAGAAAATACTATTTTGGTCAGTGATGAATTGACTGCGACGATGCTGGGAGAGGTATCTAGAGATCGGTTGATAGGTTTGGTATCTATAAAAGGTTCGGGTAATTCGCATGTTGCCATTCTTGCTCGAGCGATGGGTATTCCGACAATTATGGGCTTAGTGGATGTACCGCTGACTCAACTAGATGATAAAGAGCTCATACTTGATGGTTATAATGGTGAGTTGTTTGCCTGCCCTTCAGATGATCTACGTAGCTTTTATTATCATATTGTCGAAGAAGAAAAACAGCTGGATCAAGGCTTAGAGCCGTTAAAAACCTTACCTTGTGAGACGACAGATGGACATCGAGTTGCGGCATGGGTGAATACGGGTTTAATGACTGATGTTGTTCGATCTTTAAATCAGGGGGCTGAAGGTGTGGGCTTATATCGCACCGAAGTACCTTTTATGATAAACGAACGTTTTCCTAGTGAGCAGGAACAATTAGCCTGTTATCGCGAGCAACTTGAAGCATTTGCTCCCAGCTATGTCACGATGCGTACTTTAGATATAGGCGGTGATAAATCACTCTCTTATTTTCCGATCACCGAAGAGAACCCGTTTTTGGGGTGGCGTGGCATACGAGTAACGTTGGATCATCCTGAAATTTTTCTAGTCCAAATGCGAGCGATGTTGAAGGCTAGCGTTGGTTTGGATAATTTGCGCATTATGCTGCCGATGATTTCAAATGTTAATGAGGTTGAAGAAGCTTTACATCTAATTTATCGTGAATATCATCAGCTTCGCTCTGAAGGTTTTGATGTTTCTATGCCACAGGTTGGTGTAATGATTGAAGTGCCTGCGGCTGTTTATCAGGTGCGAGAGTTAGCAGAACGAGTTGACTTCCTATCGGTTGGGTCGAATGATTTGACGCAGTATTTATTAGCGGTTGATCGAAATAATCCACGTGTAGCCTCGCTTTATCATTCCTTTCATCCAGCAGTACTTCAGGCTCTATATAGTATTGCGAAAGACGCTAAAGAAATGAAGGTTCAACTGAGTATTTGTGGTGAATTAGCCGGTGACCCAGTAGGAGCGGTACTATTAATGGCGATGGGGTATGAGGCATTATCAATGAATGCCTCTAATTTATTGAAAGTAAAGTCAGTGATTCGAGGGATTGATTTAAAATGGGCTAAAGACCTGTTGGAAAGTGTGTTATTACTTGATTCACCATTTATTATTCAAAGTACTTTGAACTTAGCTTTGAAAGAAGCTGGGTTTGGTCGGTATTTAAGGCCTGGTAAATTAAAAGATGATTAAGTTCCCCTAGTGTGAATACTCTAAATTAAAGACTTAATCTGAATTAATGTTTAAAATGTATTTAGAGAAATATGTTATGAGGTTGTTGAATGTCTAAAGTTGTTCAGAAAAACAAAGGTAAACCTTCTCTAGGTCTTGCTCTAGGTGGCGGTGGCCCACTAGGTGGTATTTATGAGATCGGTGCTTTAAGAGCTTTAGATGAAGCATTGGAAGGTTTGGACCTGAACGATCTTAGTGTTTATGTTGGGGTCAATTCAGGATCTTTTGTTGCTGCGAATTTAGCGAATCAAATGACACCCGCCCAGATGTGTCGTATTTTCGTTAGAAATGAAGATGATGTTCACCCTTTTCATCCTGCGGTGTTTTATCGCCCTGCATTCTCTGAATATATGAATCGATTTCGGGCAGTACCAAAATTGTTGTTTAATGCCGGGCTGAACTTAGTTAGTAACCCGAATGATCAAAGTATACTTGAATCATTAACCGTACTTGCTGATGCAATTCCTTCAGGTATTTTTGATAATGACGGGTTTCACCAGTATGTTTCTCGCTCTTATAGTTCGCTTGGGCGGACCAACCATTTCAAAGAGCTTCGTAAGCGTTTAATTATTCTTGCAACTGATTTAGAAACCGGGCAAACCGTTCGTTTTGGTAATGAGATGCAAAAAGATATACCCATTTCAAAAGCTATTCAGTCAAGTATGGCGTCACCTGGAATTTATAAGCCTGTTGAGGTTGAAGGGCATTATTATGTTGATGGCACCTTAAATAAAGGTATGCATACCTCTGTTGCGATAGATAATGGTGCTGATATTGTTTTTGCAATTAATCCCGTAGTACCTATCGATGTGCATCAGGCTGTTGAGACAGGAACGATGAAGCGAGAAGAATTAGTCGGCTCTGGGATGCCAAAAGTGCTTTCGCAGTCTTATCGAACCATGGTGCATTCACGTTTAACTTCTGGTTTAAATGCTATAGAGCGGGACTGTCCTGGACGTTCAGTGCTTTTATTTGAGCCTGCTCGGGATGATGCAAATTTGTTTTTTTCAAGTGTATTTAGCTTCAAGGCTAGAAAAATGATGTGCGAACAAGCCTATCAGCTGACACGTGAAAATCTTCGTAGCAGGGCTGATGAGCTTGAAAAGATACTTGGGCCAGCTGGCATTCGCATTCGGCATGATATTTTGGAAGATGAAAATAGAACGCTTAGTACTGGTTTGTACGGTGAAGCGTTACCAACCTATCAACCAAGGGTCGACAAAAGAGCTAAAATATACTCTACGAAAAAAGAAGCATCGAATGAAAGTTATTTAGAGAAAGTAAGCCAGAAAGTAGTGTCACTGTTTTAATTTTTATTAGTGAATTTTCCTGAATAGGAAAGCGATCTGAATTGGCATAATTTGAGCTATGGCTCCCTGGACTGGTCTGCGATGTTTAGCTTATCTAAATATTCCTGCCATAGCTTTTCTTTATTTTGGCAAAATTGATAAAGTAGCGGCCAAGAATATAAGCCTGAATCATGTTGATCACTAAAGGTTATTTTTACTGCATAGTTTCCAGTCGGTTCTATTTTCTGGATCGTGACAAGCTTCTTCCCATATTGTAATACTTCATTTCCCTGGCCGTGTCCTCTTACTTCGGCTGATGGAGAAAGAACCCTAAGAAACTCAAAGCTCAGTTCGTAAGTTTTTGCTCCTTCATACGTAAGTTCTAGGCAGTTAGAACCATTTTTAATCTTAAGCTGCTTTGGAATAGGACTGTTCATTTAAAAATAGGCCTCGCCTTAGTGGGTAATGTTTTTTTAATGGCTAGCAAGTGTATAGCGTGTGTTGTCGTTGATACGACACACGCTATACCAAGAGAGTCAGTTTATAAGATGTACTGACTGAGGTCTTCGTCTTCTGATAGCTCGTCTAATTGGCTTTCAACATATTCAGATGTTACTTCAAAGCAGCCTTTTTGAGCATCGCCAGCGTCAAAAGAAACTTGCTCTAATAAGCGCTCAAGAACTGTATGGAGTCTTCGGGCACCAATGTTTTCAGTCTTTTCATTTACTTTCCAAGCAATATGCGCAATCTTTTTAATCGCACCATCTGTAAAAGAGAGCTCAAGTCCTTCTGTTTTCATCAATGCGATATACTGATCAATTAAAGATGCATTCGGCTCTATTAAAATTCTCTCAAAGTCTTCAGCAGAAAGCGCTGTTAATTCTACTCTGATTGGTAGTCTGCCTTGTAACTCAGGAATTAAATCAGAAGGTTTTGACAGATGAAATGCGCCTGATGCAATAAATAAAATATGATCAGTTTTAATGATGCCAAGCTTGGTGTTGACGGTACTTCCTTCTATTAAAGGAAGTAAATCTCTCTGGACGCCTTCGCGCGAAACATCGGCTGAAGCCCCTTCAGATCGTTTAGCTACTTTATCAATTTCATCTAAGAAAACAATGCCATTTTGTTCAACCGCTTCGATTGCTTTAGTCTTGATGTCATCTTCATTAATTAATTTGGAAGCCTCTTCTTCTTTTAGCTTTTTGAGAGCGTCAGCAACTTTTAGCTTTTTAGTTTTCTTTTTATCTCCAGACATATTTGAAAAAATATTTTGTAGCTGGCTACTCATTTCTTCCATTCCTGGAGGCGCCATTATTTCAACTCCAACTGGCGTTGCGCTAATTTCAATATCAATTTCTTTGTCGTCTAAATCGCCTTCACGGAGCTTCTTACGAAATACCTGTCTTGTTGATGACTCCTCCTGTATCTGTTCATCTACAGTCGAAGGGCTTCTTGCTGGGCGAAGGAGGGCGTCGAGAACTCTGTCTTCAGCGGCATCTTCAGCACGCATAGAAACTTGAGTTATTTCCTTCTGACGAAACATATTGAGTGCATGATCAGCGATATCCCTAATAATCGATTCAACGTCTCTACCGACATATCCTACTTCAGTAAATTTGGTTGCTTCGACTTTAATAAATGGGGCGTCTGCCAGTTTTGCGAGGCGACGTGCGATTTCAGTTTTACCGACGCCTGTAGGGCCAATCATCAATATATTTTTGGGTGAAATTTCATCCCGTAGAGATGGCTCAAGTTGCATTCTTCTCCAGCGATTTCTAAGCGCTATAGCCACTGCTCGCTTGGCTCCATCTTGGCCAATAATGTGCTGATTTAATTCATGTACGATTTCACGGGGAGTCATGTTTGCCATAATAGATTAATCGCTTGTTGAGTCAGAGGTTGAAGGAGGTGTTTCTTTAGTGATGTCTTCAATCGTAAAGGAATTATTGGTAAATACGCAGATGTCAGATGCGATTTCTAGACCCTTTTCAACGATCTCATGAGCTGATAATTCGGTGTTGTCGAGTAAAGCGCGTGCGCTAGCTTGAGCAAAGGGGCCGCCAGAGCCAATGGAAATCAAGCTGTCTTCAGGTTCAATAACATCTCCGTTTCCTGTAATAATAAGAGAGTTGTCTTTATCTGCTACTGCGAGTAATGCCTCTAACTTTCGTAGTGCTCTGTCTGTACGCCAGTCTTTCGCAAGTTCAACCGCTGCTCTGACGAGTTGCCCGTTGTGTTTTTCAAGTTGTGCTTCGAAGCGTTCAAATAATGTGAAAGCATCGGCGGTGCCGCCTGCAAA
>CAJWBJ010000067.1 GCA_913020495.1 uncultured Oleiphilus sp. | reverse complement strand
ACCATAATCATCGCAAACCAAAATTGATCCATTCCCTGCCAAAACCAAGGTAATTCTGTCCAGTTCAAAAACACCATAAAGTCAGGTAAATCAGGGTTACCATATACGCCACGATCGCCAATTTGGCGCATTAGATACATACCCATGACATAACCACCCAAGGCAAAGAAAGCACCATGTCCCAGACTCAAAATGCCACAATAGCCCCAGATAATATCGACAGCTAACGCTAACATGGCATAACACAGGTATTTACCTAATAAACTTATGGTGTAAGTGCTGACATAAAACATTGAGTCAGCAGGCATTGCTAAGTTACCAATAGACGCCAATACAGTGACAGCTAATAGCAGCACAACAAACGGTAAAGTACGACTACCCGCTTGGCCTTCTCGCCCCATCGCTCCACTATTGAACATTGAACTAAGCTGATTAAGAACGTTGCTCATTCTGCTGCTCTCCCTTTTTGAGGAAACAGCCCTTTAGGACGTTTCTGAATAAATAGAATGATAAAGACTAAAACTAAGATACTTGCCAAGACAGCACCGGTAATCGGTTCGATAAATTTGTTAGCGACACCTAAACTGAAACCAGCGACCAATGTACCCCACAAATTACCAACACCGCCGAATACCACTACCATGAAAGAGTCGATGATGTATGCTTGTCCTAGATTCGGCCCAACGTTTGTTAACTGACTTAAAGCAACACCCGCCATACCGGCAATACCTGAACCCAAACCAAAGGTCATCGCATCAACCCGGTCGGTTTTAATACCCATTGCTTTCGCCATATTACGATTTTGAGATACAGCTCGAACATTCAAACCCAGCGAGGTTTTATTCAAAATTAATAGTAATAACCCGAACACTAACAAAGCAAATGCAAGTATGTATAAGCGATTCATTGTTAGGGATAACACAGGGTTGATATCTAAAGATCCACTCATCCAGCTAGGCGCTTGGACCTGGCGATTTAGTGGTGAAAACACGGTACGAACCAATTGTTGAAGGATCAAACTGATTCCGAAAGTCGCCAATAAAGTTTCCAAAGGGCGCCCATGAAGGTGACGAATCACGCCACGTTCAATTAATACGCCCACCGAACCTGAAACAATAAATGCCAATGGAATGGCAACCCAAAGTGAATAGTCAATCGCATTAGGCATCATTAACTGAACAACATACGTTGTATAAGCGCCTAGCATAATCATTTCGCCATGCGCCATATTGATCACACCCATCACCCCAAAGGTGATCGCTAGACCAATCGCTGCCAATAATAAAACAGAGCCTAAGCTCAAGCCAAAAAATAACTTGTCGACAAACTGAAATTTTTCAATACGCTGCTCAATTGAAGCTAGCGCTCTTTCTGCTGCCACTTTTATCTTGGCATCTCGCTCTTGTTCAACCACCTTAACAAACAAATTACGCACTTCATTTTCAAGTCTCCCAGATAGGGTATACACAGCGGAAAGCCGTTCTTTTGAGTCACTACTGTTAGATAAAGTAAACATCGCAATCGCAACATCCATTAACGCTAGAACTTCTTCATCTGTTTCTTGTATTTTTAGCGTTTTGATCGTTTGAATGATACCGGCATCTAATTTCGACAGTAAGGAACTTAAAGCTTTTAACCGCGCTTCAGCATCTGTAGCTGACAATTGTGTACGTGCAATAGACTCGCGTAAAAAACGTCTTACTTTATTATTCACACGTATTTTTTTAACGCTTGATTTAGACATTGACTCTAAGATGTTGCCAGAAAATATATCTGAATAAACTTTTTCACCATCAACCTTATTAACCGCAACCAATGCTTTGGTTTTTTTAATGTAATATAGCTGCCCTTTAAGCATCGTTTTAAATAGCGGCAAAATTCCTTCACCACCCTGTTTTTCCAATGCTTTTAAAACTGGAATCGCTTTATTTAACTTCACCTTGGTTAACTTTGTTAGAAGCTCGGGAACTGATGGTTCAGTGGCCAGTTGCGCAGGTGAAGCATGAACTGACAAGCTGAGTAAAAAACTTATCAGGCAGGCGAGAAGGATCGGAAGAGTTCTCACGATAGTGCTCCATTAAAGGGTTAATAAATGTTGAATATTTCAGGGATATAAAATTGAGATAAATTCCGACTCACATGCATGCGCTGTCAGTCGGAATTTTTTGCTTAGCTAATTAAGGTCTTCTTAGAAGTTCTGACCTGAACACTTAGCTGTTTTAGTATTGAAGTTGCCACAGCTTACTGGTGCAGTCCAATCAGCAATTAAGTCTTTTGAACCTGGTAGGTAGTTCGACCATGCGTCACCAATTACAGTACCGTTAGTTTCCCATACTACTTCTAACTGACCGTCATCCTGAATTTCACCAATTAGTACTGGCTTGCTCAAATGATGGTTTTTATTCATCACAGCAGTACCACCAGTCAAGTTAGGTACAGTAATACCGATCAGTGCTTGTTCAACAGTATCCACATCAGTAGTCCCTGCTTTCTCAACAGCCTTTGCCCACATATTAAAGCCAATGTACGTTGCTTCCATAGGGTCGTTCGTTACACGCTTGTCGTCTTTAATGTACGTTTTCCAGTTTGCTATAAATGCTTCGTTTGCTTCACTTTCAACACTTTGGAAGTAGTTCCAAGCCGCTAAGTGACCTACTAAAGGCTTAGTATCTAAACCTGAAAGTTCTTCTTCACCAACCGAAAATGCAACCACTGGAATATCTTCAGCAGAAATACCCTGATTACCTAACTCTTTATAGAAAGGTACGTTTGCATCACCATTAATGGTTGAAACAACCGCTGTTTTCTTACCTTCACCACCAAACTTTTTGATATCTGAAACAATTGACTGCCAATCAGAGTGACCAAAAGGCGTGTAGTTGATCATGATATCTTTTTTATCAACACCTTTAGAAACCAAGTAAGCTTCAAGTACTTTATTGGTTGTACGTGGGTAAACATAATCAGTACCCGCAAGTACCCAACGCTCCACTTCAAGATCGTTCATTAGGTAATCAACCGCAGGAACAGCCTGTTGGTTTGGCGCAGCGCCAGTATAAAAAACATTTTTAGAAGATTCTTCACCTTCGTACTGAACAGGGTAAAACAGTAAACCGTTTAATTCTTCAATGACAGGTAAAACCGCTTTTCGCGATGAAGATGTCCAGCAACCGAAAAGAACATCTACTTTATCTTTTGAAATTAGTTCACGTGTTTTCTCAGCAAATAGCGGCCAGTTTGACGCAGGATCAACGACAACAGGCTCTAATTTCTTACCAAGTAAACCACCTTTTTTGTTTTGTTCTTCAATCATCATCAAGACAGTATCTTTCAAGGTTGTCTCACTGATTGCCATCGTACCCGACAAAGAGTGCAGTACGCCTACTTTGATCGTGTCATCAGCGGCAATTGCGCCCATTGCAAACATAGATGCACTGGCACCTAGCACAACGCTTTTTAGAATTTTCTTCAATTTCATGAGTCTACCCTTCCTTAATCTTTATATTTTATGGATACAACATTGATTGAGAGCCACATAGATATTGGCTAGTTCGTAGCTGATTATTAAAAATTAAAGAATAAAAAGGTATTCGCTGATTAACGAAAGCGTATGCGTCATTTGACGTATATGGTAAAAGTTATGAAGATTTAAACCTGAAAAGCTGGTCGCCGGAATATAGGCAGATAGGTATTCGAACTCTATAAAGACTTACTCAAACTAAATTTCAATACGATGAAACTTCTTCATTTCCTCATTCACGCGCAACTTAGGGCTTGGGTCAGTTTTTATGGGTATTTTCATGATAGGTATTTTATGAATGAGAACATCCACGACAGAGTCAGCTAACATCTCGCCTAATTTATAATCGTCGGGAACCAAACCAAACAAGGCGCCATCATCAATCGGTTTCCTAGAAAAACTCACCACAGGAACTTTGCCAGCAAACTTGACCAGTTCTTTAACATTGTCAAATATTAAGGCTTGGGAGCCGACTATGAATAAATCGACTTCATTCTTGAGTTTTTTGGTTTCATTTAATAACTCATCCTTTGATGTAAAAAAATAAGTTTGTAAGGCCACTCCTCTCGCATCCGCCTGTTCTTTCGTACCCTGAGCATCAATAGCCGATCCGGGATGCCCCTTTTCTAATAAAAGAGCTATCGTTTTCAAATCTGGAAACGCCCTATCAATCGCACTGAAATGTTGATCATAAGGAAGATAATAGCTAACACCAGTAATGCCTTTATCAGGAGAATCCAGTGACGAAGTTACGCCCAGCAATACCGGGTTATTACAGCCACCAATAAATGCGGGGATAGTCAGAGGATTCTGGGCAAGAAATTTTGCACCCGATGATCGCAAAAAGACAATGGCATCTTTTTGCTTTTCATACCGTTCAACAACAAAAGCAGCTTCTTCAAAATCTTTTAACCGGGGTTTAGCTTCAACATGTATAGAGGGGGCCGACTCTCTAATTTTTTGCATAAACCCTTTTAATACACGATCTTGCATACTGGACTTACCAACCCATAAGAGACCAACATTTTGTGATGTCTCGGCATGAACTGGAAAGCAAAAAAAGGCGAACAACACCATGAATAAAGTTAGCGAAATAGATGCGTGTTTCATCGATACCTATCTTATATTAAGGAATCAAATAATTATGGCTTGTATAGAACTAGTCTAGTTGAGGTTTTTATTCTTTTCTAATAAAAAACTGCTTATAAGCCTTTAGATTTTGCTTGATCCCAAGCTGCATCCAATTCTTCAAGAGAAGCATTTTCAAGAGTCAGCCCTGTATCAAACAGCTGCTTTTCAATATATTGAAAACGGCGTATAAACTTTTCATTGGTACTTCGCAGAGCTTGCTCCGGTTTTACTTTCAAAAAACGCGATAAGTTAACACAACAGAAAAGCACATCTCCCATTTCATCTTGTAAGCGCTGATGAACTCGTTCATCGTCAAGCGGCTTACCTTTGGCTTGTGCTAGTTCATGCTTGAGCTCTGCCAGTTCTTCTTCGAGCTTTGCAATGACTGGTTTAATATCTGGCCAGTCAAAGCCATGCTGAGCAGCCCGCTTCTGAAGCTTTTCAGCATAGTTTAATACTGGCAAATTAGAAGGTAAGTCACTTAAAATACTATCCTTTTCAAGCTGAAATTCATCCGACTGAAATTCAGGCATTTCTGTACATTGCTGCTTTAATTGACGCTCTTCTTGCTTTATTTTTTCCCATTGGGATTTGATTTCATCATCGCTAAACTGAGTGCCTTTGGGAAAGTATGCTCGTAATTGCCCTTCAGGAAAAACATGGGGGTGACGGCGTACCAACTTCTTAACAATGTTATCGATGACATCATCAAAAACAAAACTTTGCTCTTCTTTGCCTAGTTGTGAGTAAAAGATAACCTGGAACAATAAGTCGCCTAGTTCATCTTTGATATCATTCCGATCACCACGCTGAATCGCATCAGCGACTTCATAAGCCTCTTCAAGCGTATGTGGTACGATTGATTTGAAATTTTGTTTCAGGTCCCATGGACATCCATATTCAGGGTCTCTCAAGCGCGCCATCAAATAAAGCAAGTCATCCATTTGATACATAAACTAAACATCCCTTATGCGTTTCTTTTCCGGCGAACATCAATAATATTAGGCAACTGTTTAATTTTAGCTAGGACCCTGCCTAAAATTTCTAAATTAGTCACCTCCATAACAATGGTAATCGTTGCAACATTCTCTTGTTGATCAGAGTATGAATTTATCCCGGTCACATTAGTTTGTTCATTCGCTAGTACAATAGTGATATCACGAAGTAACCCTTCACGATCATAAGCCTGAATTTCAATATTGACACTATAGGCCGTATCTTCAGTCCCACCCCACGAAACTTCAATGATACGGTTTGGCTCCATATCTTCGAGTTGCAATAAATTCATACAATCTTGACGATGGATTGATACACCACGACCAACCGTAATATAACCCGTGATAGGATCTCCTGGAACAGGCTGACAACAGTTGGCGATATTAGTTAATAAGCGACCAACCCCTTTAATATGAATATCATCTTTTTTACCTGTATTAGCCTGCCCTTCTTTGGGTTCATGAAGCCTTAAACTTAGTTGCTGCTCTTTTGGCTGCAAGAGTTTCTGGGCAACATGGGCAATATGGGTCGGTTTCGAATCACCGGCCCCAATCGCAGCAAACATATCATCAGGTTCATTAAAATGCGTTTGCTCAGTTAACTCTTTATAGCTTACATCACCAATAGATAAGCGCTTAAGCTCATCATCCAATAAAGCACGACCATCAATAATATTCTGCGAGCGATCTTGTGCTTTAAACCAGTGAATTACTTTAGCCCGTGATCTTGATGTTTGAAGATAACCCAAGCTAGGGTTTAGCCAATCACGGCTAGGCGCTGGATTATTTGAGGTAAGAATTTGAACTTGCTCACCCGTTCGAAGTGAGTAGGTTAATGGTACGATACGCCCATTTACTTTTGCTCCTCGACAAGCGTGGCCTACTTCAGTATGTACCCGGTATGCAAAATCAACTGATGTTGCACCCGTGGGTAAATCTACAACGTGCCCGTTTGGGGTAAACACATAAATCCGGTCAGCACCAACATCAGCACTTAGCTGATCAGCTATTTCAGATGCATCACCGACTTCTTCTTGCCACTCTAACACTTGACGTAACCAGCTGATTTTATCCTCGTAACCTGAAGAACGACTTTTTACATCAGTACCTTTATAACGCCAATGTGCACAGACACCTAGCTCAGCCTCTTCATGCATTTCCTTGGTACGAATTTGTACCTCCATGACTTTGCCTTCAGGACCAATAACAGCAGTATGCAATGAGCGGTAACCATTTTCTTTCGGGTTCGCGATATAATCATCAAATTCATATGGAATATGCCGCCACAAGGAATGCACAACCCCTAATACTGCATAACAATCCTGATCACTTGGCACTAAAATTCTAAAAGCCCGGATATCATAGATTTCAGAGAAGTCGAGATGCTTACGACGCATTTTTCGCCAAATACTATAAATATGCTTGCTGCGACCTTCTACCGAACCATGAATATGGGCATTTTCAAGTTCCAGCTCAAGCTTTGAAGTCACACGCTTTACAAAAGATTCACGGTCAATGCGTCGTTCATCTAATAATTTAGCAATTTTCATGTAGGCGGAAGTGTGCAAGTATCGAAAAGATAAGTCTTCCAGCTCCCACTTGATGTAACCAATACCCAATCGATGCGCCAAGGGTGCATAGATATCAAACACCTCCCTTGCAACGCGCTGACGCTTCTCGGTGCTTGCATCTTTAACGGCTCGGATTGCACACGTTCTTTCTGCCAGTTTGATCAATACTACTCGTACATCATCAATCATGGTGACTAGCATTTTACGTACGTTATCAATCTGGCCTTGAGTTTGACCTAGCACTGAGCCCTTTAAAGGACTATGTTTTGATGAAATCGCCGCCATACGCGCGACACCTTCAATTAATTTGGCAATTTCAGAACCAAAATCCTGACGAATCACATCAATAGACACTTTGCCTTCTCGGACAGCCCGGTACAAAATGGCAGCAATAATGGCATTTTGATCCAATTCTAATTCAACTAGAATCTGAGCCATTTCCAAGCCAATTTTAAAACTATTATGCTCCAGCGCCCAGACCAGATCTTTTTCAACTGCCTTGGCTTTGATGTCCATGCTCGTTAAGCAGGCACGACGTACTTTTTCAATATCATCAAAGTTTGTGATTGCAGTAATTTTGGCCAGCCATTGTTCAATAGCATTTTCATCACCAGCATTTTCTATGTAGTCTTCACGAACCTTAACCATTCGTACCCCGTTTTTTATTCTCTCTTACAAATAGAGCAACTGACTCTACATGAGATGTATGTGGAAACATATCCATCACACCGGCTTTAGACAACGTATAACCTTTATCAACCAATATTCCCGCATCCCTTGCAAGGGTAGCAGGGTTACAGGAAACATACACAATCCGTTGAGCTTTGAACTTACTAATATGATTAACAATATCCAGAGCACCTGAGCGTGGCGGGTCGATTAGAATTTTATCGAAGCCCTTTTTAACCCAAGCTGCTTTCGTGAAATCTGCCTGCAAGTTCGCTGACTCAAATGAGACATTATTTAACGCATTAAGTTCAGCATTTTCACGCCCACGCTCAACCATTGTCTCGCTGCCTTCAATGCCAATAACTTCTTGCGCTAAACATGCCATCGGAATGGTAAAATTCCCAAGACCACAAAACAGATCAAGCACTCTATCTGTTCTTTGAATGTCCAGCCACTCAAGTGCCCGAGTAACCATCTGTCGGTTTACGCCGGTATTAACTTGTGTAAAGTCTGTAGGGTGGAAAGCCAAAGCAAGCTTTCTATTTGTATGTTCACTTTCTGTTGTAGACAAAGCGTAATGTAGTCGGTCAGATGATTTTTCAGGCCAAACTTTATGAACAGAGTTGGCGTCTCCTGGCTGAAGATAAACATCAAAACTAAGCTTTTTGGCAAAGGTGGTTATTTTACTCAAATCATCTTCTGTAAGTGGGCTCATATGACGAATCACAAGTGCCACGGAGTCATCGCCCATTGCCACTTCAATTTGAGGTATATCCTGTCGAATAGATAAAGAGGCGATTAAATTTCGAAGGTTTGATAATTGATGTCCAACACGGGAGTCAAGCACCTCACAGCGTTCAATATTAGTGATCAGTTTATTGCGTTTTTCACGAAAACCAATAATAACCTCATCTCGCTTCCCCACATAAACGACACCTAAACGAGCTTTACTTCGATACCCTTCAGTGGCACCAATAAGCGGTTCAATCCATTGCTCCGGAGACAAGTTACCAAAGTGTTTAAATTGTTCGCTTAATACACGCTGTTTATAAGAAATTTGAGCGGAAACAGACATATATTGCAAACTACAACCACCACAAATTTCAGCGTGCTGGCACGGAGGGTCAACTCTTTCTGGTGATATATTTAGAATTTCTACCGTATTAAGCTCATCAAATTTTGAACGTTGGGATATATATTTAGCTTTAACGATTTCACCGGGCAAGGCACCTTCAACAAATTGAGTTTTACCTTCTTTTTTGGCAATACCCCGGCCATCGTGACCTAAACGAAGAATTTCGCATTCGATAAGTTCTTTAGGTATCTTGGTGTTTTGACGTCGCCTTTTTGCCATATGTTATGAAGAGCCTGTACGATTGAATAGAAAACAGCTATGAAAACACCCCAGTTGAAAGGTAACGGTCTCCACGATCACAAATAATGGCGACAATTACCGCATTTTCAAGCTCTTTAGATAAACGTAATGCACCCGCAACTGCTCCGCCTGATGACACACCACAAAAAATCCCTTCCTGTTTTGCTAACGCTCTCATCGTTTGTTCTGCTTCGTCTTGCCCCATTCCAATAACTCGGTCAACACGTGTTTCATCAAAAATTTCTGGCAAGTACTCTTTTGGCCAGCGGCGTATACCAGGAATTGAAGCATCTTCTTCAGGCTGAAGGCCAATAATTTGAATCGCTTCATTCTGTTCTTTTAAGTAACGAGATGTCCCCATAATGGTGCCAGTTGTGCCCATTGCACTAACAAAATGAGTAATTTTACCTTTTGATTGGCTCCAAATTTCAGGACCTGTACCCAGATAATGAGCTAAAGGATTGTCTTGATTTCCAAACTGATCCAATACAATTCCTTTACCTGCTTTTTCCATACTTTGAGCTAAATCTCGCGCGCCTTCCATCCCCTCATCTTTGGTCACATAAATCATCTCGGCACCATAAGCCCCCATTGATGTTTTACGCTCAAGACTAACATTTTCAGGCATGATCAAAATCATTTTGTAACCTTTGATCGCCGCTGCCATCGCAAGTGCAATACCTGTATTGCCACTAGTAGCCTCGATAAGGGTATCACCAGATTTTATTATGCCTTGGCTTTCTGCCTGTTGAATCATACTTAATGCTGGACGATCTTTTACTGAACCAGCAGGGTTATTTCCTTCTAACTTCACTAAAATAGTATTACTTGTTTCGCCCACCAAGCGCTGCAAGCGAACGAGAGGCGTATTGCCGATATAGTCTTCAATTGTAGGAAAAGCCATGAATAACCTTTTTAATAAATGCGATAATCTGACGAAATGATACACTGCAAGTTCATTTTACGAAATGACTGCTCTAGTAATTCACTTAATGAATCTAAAATAACGCAATCAATATGAAGTCTTTTAGTCTCCAAACACGTATTCTGATCATTGTTACTTTACCTATATTAATAATGGCGATTAGTCTTGCCTGGTATTTAATAGAGCATCGACTTACTGATTTAGAACAATCTTACCTTAAGCAATTAGCTCAGCTGACGTATAGCACAACAAACCTGTTAAGCCATTCAAGCCCTGACGACATTGAGCAATCAAGTATTTACACTAAAAGCTTACTGAGCTCTGAGTTTGTTGAATCGGTGACTTTAGTAAATAGCGCCCACAAAGTCATTATACATCAAGGTTTACCATTAGCGGCTCGATTGAACCCAGGCACCTTCCCTAAAACGTCACCAAAATTGATTCAGTTTGAAGGTGAGTCAATTTTTGTCGCCCCCATTATAAGCTCTACGCGTACGCCTAATACCAGCATTGATAAATCAGTCGCTTCAGAAACCAGCGGATGGTTACTTGTCAAAGTAAGTCAAAATCAAGTAATGGCTCAATTTGGAGGTATTGTAAAACAAGCAATTTGGTATTTACTTGTGGTATTAACCGCCAGTTTTTTTGCAGCGCGCTATTTAAGCAAGCAAGTCATCAAGCCCATTAATACTATTGCTTCCGAGCTTAAAAATTTGGTAAAAGACCAAAACAACATCACCATTCGCAGCCATCGTGCGAAAGAAGTGAACCAGCTTGTATCGGGTATTAATACTCTGGCAAAACGTTTGAGCCAAACTCAAACAGATATGACGCTTGAAATAGAACAAACAACGGAAGACTTAAGAGAGACACTTGAAACCATTGAGATACAGAATGTCGAATTAGATATTGCGCGCAAACAAGCGGTACTAGCCAATAGAACAAAATCTGAATTTCTTGCTAACATGAGTCATGAAATACGAACCCCGTTAAATGGCATACTTGGCTTCACAAATTTATTACTCAAAAGTCCGTTAAATAGTCGACAACAAGACCATTTATCTACCATAAAAAAATCCTCCGACATTCTTCTTTTAATTATCAATGATATTTTAGATTTTTCTAAAATTGAAGCAGGCAAACTACTACTTGAAAAGAGCCCTATTTTATTCAGGGAGTTAATTGAAGATGTGGTAACCATGCTTGCACCGACCGCTCATGCCAAGAATCTAGAATTAGTTCACCTTCATTATCAAGATGTTCCTAATGAAATTATTGGCGACCCTTTACGCATTAAGCAAATCATCACCAACCTTATTAACAATGCCATAAAATTCACTCAGTCAGGAGATGTCATCGTTAGAGTGATGTTAGCTGAAGAAACGCCAGGCATTACAAGGGAGTTCATTAAAATTTCTGTTGATGATACCGGTGTAGGGTTATCTCGCGCGCAGCAACACTCAATATTTAGTGCTTTTTCACAAGCGGATGCAACAACAGCCCGAAATTTTGGTGGCACAGGGCTTGGCTTGGCCATTTCTAAAAATTTAATAGAACAGATGGATGGCAATATCAGTTTTGACAGTGAACTGGGTAAAGGCTCATGCTTTTGGTTCACTCTCCCTATTGAACTGCCCGAACAGGAGCGTAGAAAAGAAACCTTAGATCAATTAACGCATAGAAAAATACTTTGCCTCGAAGCAAGAGAAGCACCACGTTTAGCTATTGAGCATTTATTCCGGTCATGGGACCTGGATTTTCAATTTGCAGATTCAAATACACACCTCCTTTCATTAGCAGACCAAGCGAACAAAGAAAATGAAACTAACTGCATCAGTGTATTATGCCTTGACCGCAATGAGCTGAACCAAATAGAAAGCAGTAAAATCATTCAACAGCTCAATGAGCTTGACCAAAAGGTTCTTCTAGTCACCCCTACTTTGGAGCACTACGAACGAAACACGCTCCAATATGCTAGCTCGCACTTAGTAAAACCACTCACCCGAACTCGTTTTTATCACGCACTCCTAGAGCTTTATTCAAATACATACAAGCACCAGTTTGAACAAATCATTGAGCCTAATACAACAACATTAGTACCGACCTATACCCAGCCACCACTACAACCATCACATTCGATACTGGTCGTAGATGATAACGACATTAACCTTTCATTAGTGATATCGATACTTGAAAGCTTTGGAATTCAGGCCGATTCAGCGCGAGATGGGTTTGAAGCGATCGAACAATGCAAAAAACATGTCTACCCACTCATATTCATGGACATCCAGATGCCTGGAATGGATGGTAGCGAAGCAATGAAAAAAATCCGTAAGCTTGATGATCAGTTCTTACAAACAACGATAATCGCACTCACGGCTTACGCCCTCCCCGAAGAAAAAGAGACTTTTCTACGACAAGGATTTCAGCGCCTAATAACGAAACCTATCGATGAAACAAAATTGCAATCAGCGATCACTGAATTTATTCCTTCGCTGTGTAAACCAGACGAATCACTTCCCGACGTTCAAACGCACAAAGAGAACCCAGCAAGCGAAACGTCATCAAACCAGATAAAATCAAACACTGAGGATGACGAAAAAAATATTGATAATAATATTGTCGATTTTGCTGAAGGATTGAAACTAAGTAATGGCAACCCAGAACTAGCCAGCACCTTTCTAGAAAAATTCTTGGTATCATTACCTGATGAACACACAAAGATCGAACATTTACTCGCTGAAAATGACCTTAAAACAATGGAAGATGTCGTCCATAAGTTACATGGAGCTTGTCATTACTGTGGTGTACCAAAGCTTAGAACGGTCGTTCAAAACACTGAACATAAATTAAAGACCCTTCACAAAAGCACCAGCGACGTCACTATTGATCACGATATAAGAGCATTGCTCAGTGAATTAGAAAAGCTTATACAATGGAGTGAAGCAAGAGGAAACACATGGAAAACACAGTTTATTTCTTCTTGAAAAAACAGATGCACGCAAAGTCCAGCTCAAAGTACCAGAATTACAGTAATATCACAGAATCCAGAGTATAAAGGTGTATAGTAACTTCCTTGCTCATTTTTTTGTCAAACCATCAGGGTTATATTAACTTTTTTAAACAGCAGGCACATTCACGTTATGCTAACAAAATCAATTCAGCTCATTCATATTCTATTCTTCAGCATTCTGCTTCTTGCATGCGGTAACGCAGGTATAGGAGGTGGCGAATCAAGTGCTGACGGGTCTGATGGCAGCAGCGGGACAGTTCCTGATGATGGTACTGATGTGAACAGAAAATCAGTAATTGGCCTTCGAATTGAAGTAAATGATGAAATGCTTGCTAGCTGGAAAAGCGATGTATTCAATGCCTTAACCCCTAAAAAAGCATATGCCTTAGAAGGCGTCACGGAACGAAACAATCTATCAATTCATCGAATTTCAGTTGTATCACTAGACCATAACTTTGAAGAGCGTCCGAGTAGCGCAACGCCAAGCCCTAAAGTAGAGAAACGGGATGAAGGCGGTTATAAACTACGCTTTAATGAGTTATATGTTGAACAAATCGATTTAGTCATCAAGGTAAAATTCGCAAATGACGCGGTAATTTATGCCCCCTTGTACCCACTAGCCAGTGAGAGTGAGTCAATCACAGTCAATGTTGCATCACACTACGTACTTAAGAAGTTATTCGACACCCTTGATACGCCGGAGGACTTGGACGCTTTGCTGCCATGCGCCGCGAGTGACTGCCCAAACCAGTTTCTTGCAAAAGCGAAATTATTACAACAAATAAGCAAAACAGCACAAGAATATGAAATCACAATTCCTAGTACCTCTGATATTGATGATGCACTAACCCTGCTTGATAAAAAGGTAGATTTTAGAACTCATATAGAAGCGGCAGTGGCTGAAATTTCTCGAGATACCTCCCCCATAAGTAAAGGCACACCAAGAGCATTCGCTATTACCGACGGCAGCACGCTTAGCCGCTTAACGACAAGCACCCAATATAATAGCCTTTGGTTTGCTATCTCACTCAATAACCTTCTGCCTGAAAATGAAAATCATGAAGTGCTGATTGCCACTGAAACGTCTATTATTGTGCCAGAAAGTAAATTGGGAAATACCCTTCCAATTTACCCTAACTACAACCAAACAACCTATTTGTTTGATACCCGAACAGAGCTACTGACATCCGACATTCCTTTTACTCGAACAAATCTATCAATCGCTCAAAATACTGCATTTACGCTTAAAGAGCCTAATAATGATCCTGACCTGATTAATAGTTTTAGCTCGTTACTTTCTGATTCTTACACCTCCACAGAGGGGTTCATTCTTAATGAGCGCATCGTCGAGCAAGCAATCCCCCAAGCAGAAACGGTGGGTTGGCAGTTTAACCCTTTATTCAGCAACCTTTATCATGCAAATGAATATGAACCTGATGACACTACTGGCACCCCTGACACAGAAACACCTGACTATGGTGTCAGCCCAACTTGGTTGTTAGGATCCAACTACAATACAGGGGGCAGTTTTGAGCTCACAAAAAATAATGATAAGTTTGAACGCGGTAGCCAAATCGAAGACTTAAATATATTTTCCTGGGAAATACATGGGCAGGAAACAGACACCAGCTTTTCAATTAACCAACTTAATGATAAAACATATGGTGTTATTAACTATTCCTTAAATTTAGAAGACGGTAGCTTTATAAATAAAGAGAAGATACTAGAGCTTTTTGCTGAAACCGAACAATGGAATATAAATGGCGGGACAGTCAGCATAAGTCAGCCTTCGACACATTATCGTAGTTACACACTTAAGCGAGATAAAGATAACGCTGTACAAGGTGTGAATGAAGTAAATAATATTTCAGCGACCAGTCATAGCATTTCTACAGTCAAAACGAATGAGTCATCTCAAGAAGCTCCAAGTGGAAAAGAAGAAATACAAGGTTTGTTGACTTTAGATGGAGGAGCTTTTGCCCCAATTGGGCATTCAACTCAAGATGGCAAGCATCTGGCTTTCGTATTTCAGAGAGGGTTTGGAAAAGATAATGAGGATCGAGGAAGGGGCATTACTATCGCAACTGAGCTTAGATCCCAAACAGCGACCCCCAGATTTTCTGAAGAAGGCGATCGCTATAAATTACTGGGAAATAGTTTTGGCATCACTACGGCTGAAAATAGTTTAAAAAACTTGAATAATTCCATATTAATCTTAACTGACGAAAACTCAGGCTCAAATGAATGCCATGCAACACTGCAAGAATCATCAAGTTCGCTGACTCATACGGTCGGCGATGAAATTGGTGAAAACACATTATCAGCACCAGCATCCAACTCCTTGGCAAGTATTACTAGTACAACGTGTAATTTATCGGGCGGAGAGATTGAGATGATATTTACAGACAATAATAGTAAACAGCTAACGCTCAAAGGTTTTGTTTCTCCGCAAGATAAGAACGAAGTAACAAGTAGCTCTACTGTGCCAGGTAATGTTATTACATTATTATGGGTTCAAGATGATAACCTAGGCCTTGTTTTTGCTAATCGAGACCAACAGCTAAGCCCAACATTTGACTAGGTTATTCAGATGATAATGACTCCTGAAAAAAATGACTCAACAGTCACCGAAAAGGGGCTCATCAAAAAGATAAAGACCTCTCTCCGACTTGTCGGCAAAGAGGCAGTGTCACATGCTTTTATTTTATACTATACCTTACGCGCACCAGACACCCCTATTTGGTGTCGTACTGTCATTATCGGTAGCCTAAGTTATTTTATCAGTATGATTGACGGTATTCCTGACTTAACACCATTTCTTGGTTATACCGATGATATTGCAGTAATGGCTGCTGCCGTTGCAACCTTATCTCAATACATCACCCCGGAAATAAAATCTAAAGCAGATGAAAAAACAGGCCAACTGTTAGGAGAATAACTCTACATTCACCTAAAAAATACGCACGTGCGCTCAACTTCTTGAATTTGTATGAACCGACAGTTAGAATCTGAAAAAAATTCAGGGTCTGATCATGCTTAGTTTTCTTCCGGAACGCCTTAAAGGCACCATCATTTTATTATTGGTTATTTTTAATACTATTTTCTGGATGCCCATATTAATCGTCGGCGCATTTTTGAAATTATTAATTCCACTCCCCTTCATAAAAAAAACAGCAACGAGAGTTCTAATTGCCAGCGCTACCAATTGGGTATCTCTAAATAGTTTCTTCATGACTATTTTCCTTAAAATAGAATGGGATATTACAGATATAGACGATTTAAGTAGACACGATTGGTATTTTGTAAACTGTAACCATCAGTCATGGTCTGATATTCCAATCACACAGAAAATTCTAAATCGTCGTATCCCTATGCTTAAGTTTTTTCTAAAAAAAGAGCTAATTTGGGTACCGATTATTGGTGTTTGTTGGTGGGCATTAGATTTCCCTTTTATGAAACGCTACTCTCTTGAACAAGTACGTAAAAATCCTCAACTAGCAGGTAAAGATTTAGCTACCACACGTAAAGCGTGCGAAAAATTTAAAGAAACGCCGGTCTCTGTCTTTAATTTTTTAGAAGGCACACGATTCACTCAAGAAAAACATGACAAGCAACAGTCGCCTTTTACAAATCTTCTTAAACCTAAAGCCGGTGGTGCTGCTTTCGTACTAGGTAGTATGGGAGAGCAAATGCACACGATGCTCGATATCACGATTATTTATCCCGATAAAGATATTGGCCCCTGGGACTTATTTTGTGGTCGAATAAAAAAAGTGGTCATCCATTTTAATAAAATTGAAATCCCAAAAGAATTTTTGGGTAAAGATTATTCAACAGACCCTACATTTAAAGCGAACTTCCAAGTCTGGTTAAATAAAGTCTGGTCAGATAAAGATGCATTAATCACTAAACTTAAAAAACAACATAATGTTTCATAGTTCAACAAGTAGGTGATGTCTCACTATAGAGACACCACCTGCCTGATAAGTCATTCATGCTGTTTTCTGTAAACTATCCATTATTAACTGCTCATATTCGGGCTGGCCTTTTGTTTGATGAATCAATGAAACCCTTTCAATGATTTCTTTTAAGCCATCATCCATAGTCGCATTTTGTTCAAACAAGTCACATACAGAGTTTCGTCCTTGCTCAAGATGATTTTTTAATATTCCTTCTTGTTCTTCCGTTAATAGCAAGGTCATAATTGAATCTTCAATCGACACAGCCATATGGTCCACCACATTAGCAATGTTCTTGGTAAGCTCTTTATAGTCAACCCCCAGCTCGTAAATCGCTTCCTGCATCTTAGACAATAGGTCTTCTTGCATCTCTCTTTCTTGAAGCAAGCTGGCTTGAGTATCCAAAGCTTCAATTCTAGCCTCCACCCCCTGAAGCAAAGCAAAAATATTATCTTTAATCACGCCGTATTTAACTTCATCATCTAAAGGCATATTCTTGATTAACAGTGAAGTCCCGCCATAATTCACCACAGTACGATAACCAAAATCGTAGAAACGGCCTTTATCTTTTAACTCATCCAGAAGCTGTGATTCCATTGCTCGCTCCATGCCGTTTGCTTCCATATTTTTTATTACGAAACGACCACGCATTTGTAAACTACCATTCAGCCCATAATGATTTAGACTTTGAAAAAATAACTGACCTAGCTGATCAAAATTCTCACACTGATGGCTATCTAGTAAGAATTGAATGTTAACGCCAAGATCACTGGTATTACACATCGCAGCCATTGCAACATCGGTAGCTGCTTTAAGCTGGTCTTTAAGCTGTCTATTGGCAATACCATTATAAATAAGGCTTTCCAGGCGCTTCTCAGCGACATCAAAAGATTCTTGAGTTGAAATACAGTCATCTGCACCTAATTCATAAGTAGCTAGCTGTGTATCGAGCTCTGTCTTCTGTGTAAAAACTACGATGGGAATATCTTGTAATGCAGGCTCATCTGATTCTTTAAGTTGCTTTAATACCGGGAATTCCCCTGCAGTACCCGAAACACTCTCAATACATAAAATCTGGAAATTATTCTCTGATAACATCGATAATAATTGCTCAAATTCATAGCAGTGTGTAACGTCAAAATGAGCTTCGAATTTTTGATGAAAAATACTTGTTTCTACTGATTTTCTTGCAGGATTGTATGTAATCACTTCATACTTATTATCCACGGCAAACTCCCTTCATCCGTCCATAATTGGAAATTTACAACCTACATAAATATCAAAACAGCTGCATAAAGAGGTCGTATATCTAAATTAATATAGGAAGGAATTGACTATTTTACAAACAATCAGACATAAAAAAACCGGGCTAGTGACCTAGCCCGGCTTTTAGTTTTCTAAGCAATCAACTCTAGGCTAACGCTTTCCTGAACGACGTAATGCCGCTGGGGTAAAGTCTTTCGCTTTAAACCGCTTTGTGAAGTCATAACGAACAGCTTCTTCATTCGCTAACCCTGATGATATATACCGCTTTGACAGTAAATCATGAACAGTTTCAATAGTTGTAAAAGGAGCGCCTACATCGTAAAAGAACTTACTAAGAGCTTCCTGATAGCGCCATAATTCTCCACGCCCATCATAATAATCTGATGCAATAATTGCCCATGAGTCTTCTTCGATATAGAACACACGCTTAGAATAGATATGTCGTTTATCTGACTTCAAAGTACCCGTCACTTTCCAAACACGACGTAACTCAGAACGGATATAGTCAGTATTAAGGTGCCCTGCCAATACAACATCTTTATACTTCAAGTTTTTGTCATCAAACTTATAAGTATTGTAAGGTATATATAACTCTTGCTTTCCATCTAAAGTCCAATTATAGCGATCTGGTGCACCATTATAGCCATCAAAGTTATCAGCCGTTCTCAAGCCATCTGATGCAGTACCCGGTCCATCATATCCGACCTGAGGTGCACGACGAACACGTCGCTGACCAGAATTATAGATCCAAGCTCTACGAGGTTCTCTAACCTGATCAATTGTTTCATGAACCAAAAGCACATTACCGGCTAATCGAGCTGGCGCTGTCACCATTTGCTTAAAATAAAAGAATACATTTTCATCTTTACTTTTTGCAAAGTCTTTTAATTCAAAACGGCGTGAGAATTCCTCATAAAACCTAACGGGAGCAAAGCTACCATTTTCTGTTGGAGTTACTTGAACTGAGACGCGATTAAAGTGCCCCCCACGATTTCGCATAATATGATTCCACAACAATTCAATTGGTTGTTTTGGAATAGCAAAAGGCACTAGACCTTTCACATTTTTTAAGCCATTTCCATTGTCTATCATTTCAGCATTTAAGGCATTTTCTTTTGCAAACGCCGCAATTTTGTCAGAATAAGATACTGAACGCCGAGTTGGATATACATTAATCTGATAATCACTATAAAGCGTTAGCATCCTCTTTTGGCCATCAGTCAGCTTGTCAGCATACTGAGCCATATTGTCTTTGCTAATCACAAATTTTACTTTATCTTCTGGGTAAGGGTCAGGGTAAGGCTGACCAACAACATAGCTTGCTGGGGCTTTTATAATTCCACCCGTCCATTCAGGAATAGTTCCCTCTGCATTGCCTGCTTTTTCAGCACCAACAGGAGTAAGTTCTTTACCAAGTTTTGCTGCTTCTTCAGGTGATACTTTCGCCATCACATTGCCAGCATTTACACTCGCTGCAACAACCCCGATGGCACATAATGTTTTTATTAATTTCATTTAGACTACCTCGTCAAACCGAGCCAATGGGTTGTTAGAATGAATATGACACGCTAAGTGCAGCATTATCTCTATCAGAAATCGCATTAAGCTTTCCACCACCAAAGTAATTAGTGTAAGCAAAAGTAGCGCTATACTGGTTCAAATAATCTGCCCTTAATGAAAGCCCTACAGATTTTCGGCCTTCTATAAAGTTAGCACCAGGACCTGGAGCATGGCCTTTTACATCATGACTCCATGCCAATTGTGGTGTTAAGTTTACGCCAGCAAATACATCGTTGTAGAGTAATGACGTTCGCATTCTATAACCCCATGAGAAGCTGGTGACATAACCATCATTGTGACAGCCGCCCACTTTGTTTGTTTCTTGACAAACTGCCAAGCCTTGATCGGTTAAACCAAAATTGAGTTGATCAAAGCGACCATATCGAATGTCGCTGGTATCAGGTAAGTCATGAACAAATGTTCCGCCAACTTCACCCACAAATGTTAACCGGCTAGCCCCCATCACTTGGTCAACAAACTTGATTGCCGTCATTTGTAACTGAGAAACATCATACAGGTCAAAACCTTGCTGCGTGGCACCGAAGAGAGGTGCAGCTTCAGACAAATCAATTTGACCATCACCGTTTACATCATTACCCCGATTCTGAACAATAGGAGAAATAGGTATCGTTGGGTTCACCGTAGAGGTTTTTGCCAACGCTGCAGTCACCAAGTCAGGCGAGTTCAACTGGATAGGGAAGTTATGTTTGAAACTATACTCTCCCCCCAAAGAAATTCCACCAGGCCCTGTCGTGTTAAAACTCGTACCGAACATCTGAATTTTTTCAGGGTATTCAATAAAGTATTTTGCGCCAGTAACTGGATCTAATGACTCGGCAGTGGAAACGGAACCATCTCCATTAGCATCTTCTGCGACCTTACCGCTAACTAAAGGTGCACGGCTGTGATATTGAAGAAAGTAAAAACCAAACTCTGTTTCATTTAATTCTGCGGCATACCATCTTAATGCGACACCAAACTGGTCAGCATCGTCAGCCTCCTTATCGTTTATCCTTGGTAGCTGTGTTGGAAGGTTACCTGTACCATCTAAACCTAATCGGTTTGTTTGTTCAGAGACATGCCCCAGGGCATTCACCGGGCCACACCCATCGGCGACATAGTCAACCGTTGAGAAGAATGTTCCGCAATCATCAATTCGGGTCTTCTCATATTCTAACTGTACAAATGCTTCAAGGGTAATGTCATCCGTTAAACCTAATGAACCATAAAGCATATTAACCGGTATTAATGCATCTTTAATCTCTGCCCCTGGTGCTCTAATTGCGCCAATATCAACCGGGTTAATGACGTTAATACCATTGAAGATAAACGTACTCTCCCCCCAGCTGACAACCTGCTTACCTAATCGAATATTTAAAGGCGTGTCACCAAACCAATAATCTGCCCATACGTAGGCATCCATAATTTCAGCGCCCGAGGCATTTGCCTTACCGTCAGCACTTAAGTTTCTGGTTGGATTAATTCCATCATTCGCCCGACCTTCGTCTTTAAGCTCAAAGTCATACCAATATCTTGCACGAGCAAAGAAACCATAGTCTTCATAGGTTATGAGAAAATCCGTATTTCCTTTAACTATTTTGGAGTAGGTGTCACTTTTATCGAAATTTAAATTTCCATCATCACTATTGATGGAACCACCGTCACCACCATTACCTTGACCGACTAAATTACCACTTTGTTTCTCTAGTCGCCAGCTTGCACCCGCACTTAATGTGGTGTCCAAGCTTGCCTCCAAATCATTAACATAGAATTGAAAGGCGCTAGCAGGTGTTGACATCGAGGCAGCAATAGCCAAAGCCAAAGGCAGCTTGGCAAACTGTTGCAACCGCTGTGTGTTTTTCGTCATCGAACGCTACTCCGTTACATTGAAATTTTGCTGGTAAACTTTCATCAAGCTTACATATGCTATCTGTTCTTGTTTTATGCAAAGTAACGCTTTATCACTTTGCAAAAAAATACCTCGTAGCATTTGCTAAAGGCATTAATAAAACTAAGACCTATTTTTGTTTAATCACAAACAAGCTCTCACTACTCAAAAGTGAAAAGAGTGTTATTCCGCTTAAAAGAAAGCATAGACGCTATTTTGAGAATCAACCAACTTAAAATTAATTTTTTTCAATGAGATAGCGGAAGTACGAGC
>CAJWBJ010000066.1 GCA_913020495.1 uncultured Oleiphilus sp. | reverse complement strand
ATTTTCTAGCAATTTCTCTAGAAGACGACAATTTACCATTTCATCGTCAACTACAAGTATCTTTGGTTTGTCGCTCATTTCATTACACCTTCACGCTACTTAAATCTATATTTAACTAGTTGTTGTATTAATTGCATCATCAATGGCCGTAAATAACTCGGTCATAATGACTGGCTTTGTGACATATGAAGAGAATGAATATTTTTCAACCATCTTACGTTCTGAAAGCATCGATTTGGCAGTAACTATGATAACGGGAATATCTGACAGGATAGGTGTATTAGCTAGCTCGCCCATAAACTCATAACCATTCATGCCAGGTAAATCAATATCCAATAAAATAATGTCAGGTAGCGGGCTCACCAAAAGATCCAGCCCCTCTTCTGCTGAATTAGCTAATGTTAGTTGTGTATTTTTTCTGGTTTTAAGAAACGCTGACATTACTTTTTGATTCGACAGACTGTCTTCTATATATAATATATTCGTAGTTTTTGTGATTGTTTCTGGATGTTGTGGTTCATGATCTAGCAGTGATTGGTCATTCTCCTGATATTCAGGTAAAGGTAATTTTACCCAAAAAACAGAGCCAACACCGGGTTTACTTTCTACGCCAATGCTTCCATCCATTTTTTCTATAAGCTGTTTGCATATAACCAATCCTATACCGGTACCCTGAATTTTTCCTTTTTCCCGACCCAATCGGTTGAAGGGTAAAAACAACTTTTTAATCTGATCGGCAGTAAGCCCATTTCCCTTATCCGTGATCCTGATTTGTATGCAATCTTCCAATTCCTGACAATTGACATGAACACTGCCATTGGTTTGATTGTATTTAATAGCATTGGTCAGTAAATTTATAATTACTTGTTTCAACCTGAGTCGGTCTGCTAGTACAAATTCATTTGATTCTGACACTTCAAGTTTGATGCTTATATTTGCCTGCCTGGCTAACTCACTTACCAAAGTTAGAGAGTCATTCAGAAGCTGATTTACTTCGCAGCTTTGAATATCTAATTCAAGTTTCGATGATTCAATCTGTGATAAGTCAAGAATGTCATTAATGAGGTCTAACAAATGGTTGCCAGCTAAAAGTATTTCTTCGGCATTGTCCTGTATTACTTGAGGGTCAGTTATACCTAATTGAAATAATTGAGAGAAACCTATAATTGCATTTAGAGGGGTCCGTAATTCATGGCTCATGCTGGAAATAAACTCTGATTTTGCTAAGTTTGCTTTCTCGGCTCTTATCTTTAGATCGTCCAGCTCCTGCATTTTTTCAGATAAGGCAGAAGTTCGTTCGGAAACCTTTTTCTCAAGCTCTGTATTAGTTTTACGTTTATAGTCGATCAGTAAGTCACGCTCTTCCAAAAGCGTATTAAGCTTTGTGTTGGTTTCTTTTAACTCTATAAAGTAGTTCGACTGACGTACTAACATGTTATTGATATGCTGTTCGAGTACGTTTAACTCATTCTTGTGTTTACTTTTTGTTTCCAGCAGTAATTGATCAGAGGGGCTTTCAGGGCTCAAGTTATTTAAAAAGTCTTCTATGTATATTAATCGCTGGGTAATCATTCTCTGTACTAAAAGAAAGATAAAAGCGGCAACACATAATGTTTTTAACCCGTTACTCAACAGAATATAAATGACATCATTGAGTAAGCGCTCATATACATTTTCCATGCTGATATAAACACTTAATGTGCCAATATTTGGGTCGTATTTTGTTCCAAAATCATGCTCTAATGCATAATGATGCTCTTTTAAATTTGAAGTCTTTTGAACTCCTGAACGCCACTTATCACCATCTGAGCTTGATATTTCAACATATTCAACATCCGGTAATGACAAAATACTCTGTAATTCAATATCAATCATATATTCATTTATGGACCACACACTGTGGGCGACAGACACAACATAGGATTGAGCAATACTCGTAAACTGTTTTTCAATTTGTGCGATTTCTTCATGGTAATTCAGGTTCAACTGGAAGGCAGTAATGAATAATGTAAAAAAAGAACTGAAAATTATAATATAGAAGGAAAACTGTCGCCCCAGCCGGCTTTTAAAAATTGTCTTTTTGTTTTTTATATTCACAATTCCGCCTTAAGGATCAAATAGGTTTCGTTTATTGGTCATTTAGTGGTTCAGAATATGCTTCATTGATTAACACTATTTCTGGTAGATTTTTAAGAAATACATCGACTAACTTTGGGTCAAAATGTTGCCCGCTTTCTTCTTTGATTAAATTGACAGCTTTCTCGACTGACCAAGCTTTTTTATAAGGTCTAATGGAGGTTAATGCATCAAACACATCGGCTAATGCAGTTATGCGGCCAGACAGCGGTATTTGATCTTCTTTAAGTCCATTTGGATAACCTTTTCCATTATATTTTTCATGGTGCGTTAATGCGATATCATGGGCCATTACCATTAATTCAGAGCTATCTTCTGCAAGAATATCAGCACCTATTTGAGCGTGACTTTTCATTTTTATCCACTCATCTTCATTTAGTTTTCCAGGTTTAAGCAAGATATGATCAGGAATACCGATTTTGCCTATATCATGCATAGGCGAAGCATTAAGAAGTAGATCACATTTGTAGGCAGACAACCCTATTGCTTCTCCAAGCAAAGCAGCAACTTTGCTCATACGAATGATATGAAAGCCTGTCTCATTATCACGATACTCAGCTGCTCTACCTAAATGTCGAACTGTTTGTAAACGTGTTTCATTAATTTGATGCGTACGCTCAAGTACCTGTTGTTCTAGAATCTCATTTTGATTTTTCATGTAATTCTTGGCGAGTTGTACTTCTAACAGGTTGCATACCCGAGAAATTAACTCATCAACATCAAAAGGTTTCGTGACGTAATCACGGGCACCTTTATCTAATGCACGTTGTCGAAAGTGTTGTTGATGTTGTGCTGTTAATATCAATACAGGAGGCGGATTATCATTCGTCAATGTATTGAGCTGGTCTAACACACCATAACCATCGAGGTTTGGCATGTTAAGATCCAATAAAAGTAAATCACTTTGTTGCTTTTGATACAGAGCAACTGCCTCAGTAGAATCCTGAGTGGAAAGAACATGATTAAAACCATTCATTGCTAGCAATTTTTCAATAAGCCGAACATTTGCAGATTCATCATCAACAATGAGAATTTTTGCCTGTTTAAGGCCGATTGATGTTTTGCTCACGTTTGTTACCCCTCAAACATTAGACAATTGTATTTAGAGTTCCAATTATTGTTGCGTTTCAAATAATGCACTTTCAACAATGCTCAGAAACTTCCTAATATCAATAGGTTTTGTAATGTAATGGTCGAAGCCTGCTGCTAAACCTTTTTCGACATCTTCTAACATTGCATTAGCGCTAACGGCAATAATTGGAATACTGTGGTCTGTCAATTTGTGTAGCTGCTTCAGCACTTCAAAACCATCAATTCCTGGTAAATTAATATCCAGTAAGATTAAGTCAGGATTATATTTTTTAGCTAATGCTATCCCGTGTATGGGTTCACAAGCGTCTAACATATTTATATTTTGTATTTGCCCAATTAATTGGGAAACCAATTTAAGATTAGCAGGATTGTCTTCAATATAAAGCACTGTGCGTTGAACTTTATTATCAATATCAGGCTCTAGAACTTCTTCTTCATTAATAAAGTCTTGATGTTTTATAGTCAGAGGTGAATTGGGTAGTTCAATCCAAAAAGAGCTTCCAGCACCCTTTTGACTTTTAACACCTATGGTGCCCCCCATTAATTCGGTAATTTTTTTAGCAATCACCAATCCAATACCAATCCCTTCTACGGAGGTATGTTCAGCACCTAAACGTTCAAAAGGTTTAAAAAGAAGAGACTGTTGTTCTTGAGTTAAGCCTTTCCCTGTGTCGTGAATACTGATACGGGTACTTTCATCATGATATATGCAATCAACCGTTATTGTGCCTTGCTCATTGTTATATTTAACTGCATTTCCTAACAAGTTAAGCATCACTTGCATGAGTCGTGTCTGGTCAGCCAATAAAGCTTGATCATGAAGCGCAAGGTTATTGAGTGTTGTTTCTGTACCATTCATTGTCAGTAAAATATTAACCCCTCGTTTTTGTGCCAAGGGCTCAATCAAACTTATTGCATCTGCAATAACGCGATGGGTTGACACGGTTTCAATAGAAAGGTCAATCCGTCCCACATCAATTCTGGAAAGGTCCAGTATTTCATTAATGAGCGCTAAAAGGTGGTCAGAAGCTTTACGTATTTCATCTACGTTCTCTTGTTGTGATTCACTTAATGGCGGGTCAATTTCTAAATTAAGAAGCTGGCTGAAGCCCATAATCGCATTCATAGGGGTACGAAGTTCATGACTCATATTTGAAAGAAACTGTGACTTCGCTAAATTTGCCTTTTCAGATTCTTCTCTAGCAGTAATGAGAGAATGCTCAATTTCTTTACGCTCAGATATATCTCTCCAAACACAAAACAGCGCATAGTCACCATGGTAAGGAATGCGTGTCAGACTGACATCAACAGGAAATTCTTCGCCATTATTCTTTTTATGAATCCATTCAAACCGGTGATACCCTTTATGATGCGCTATCTCCATCATACTATTTGCTTTTTCGTAAGATGAAACGTCATTAGGTTGATATTCTGGTGATAATTTTGATGGGTGCGTATTCAATAAGTTTTCTATTGTTTCGTAGCCTAAGACTTTCGCGGCTGCCTTGTTTGCCATCACAAACTTGTTATCGACTATCAACCACATAGGCTCTTCAGAATATTCAAACTGTAAACGGTATTTTTCTTCACTTTCCTTATATGCATGCTCTGTATGTATTCGTTTAGTAATATCCTGAACGACACCAAGCATATGTAATGGCGCGCCAGTAGCATTTCGAACAACGTCGCCACGTTCATGAAGCCAGTGAATACTTCCATCCGGCCAGATAACTCGATGTTCAATATCATATGCTAAGCCGTGTTCAACACAGCCATTGATAGACTCTTCAACATATTGACGGTCTTCAGGATGCAAGCGAGAAAGAAAATTCTGATAGGTCGTTTCTATAAGCGTGTCTTTATAGCCGAATAATTTCCATATACCCTCAGACCAGTGTAATTTATTGGTTAATATATCCCAATCCCAAGTACCGATATTAGAAAATTCCTGGCTTCTAATTAATCGTTCTTCACTGGCTCTAAGTGCTGTAATATCAGTACGTGCACAAACAAACTTATAAGGAATACCCTGCTCGTTCAGAAATGGAACAATGGTCGACTCCACCCAATATTCTTCCCCTGTTTTTTTTCGATTGCAGATGGCTCCCTGCCAAACATGACCTTGAGTTATTGTTGTCCATATATCGTCATAAAAACTCTTGGCATGCATTCCAGAACTGATCATACGATGATTTTGACCAATAAGTTCGCCACGCGTATAACCACTTATTTCACAAAACTTATCATTTACACTTATAATAGTCCCTCTCACATCTGCGACACTAATATAACTATGATGATTCATTGTCACGATTTGAAATTCATTTTCAATGAGTGTTTTTTTGAGTTCAACATTGAGTTTGTAGTCTTTTCTCCCACGCTTCACCCAAGTATCTATAGCTGTTAGCAATTGCTTTGGGTTAACGGGTTTTTCAAGAAATGCATCCCCCCCTTCACATATGATTTCAAGTTGACGATCAAAATTAGATTCTGCAGACAAAAAAAGTATTGGTAATGTAGAAAAATGGCCACTCTGTTTTATGACTTGTGCAAGCTCAGGCCCGCTACACTCAGGCATCATGACATCTAAAATAACAATATCAGGTTGAAACTCATTCAATATTTTTAATGTATCCAAGGGCTTGGATAATGTCTTTACAAGCATTCCAGAATTTATCAAAATTAAACTGTAGAGTTTCAAAGATGTTTCATCATCATCAACAAATAAAACTCTATATGGCGCTTCGATCGTTTTTTCTTCAGTGTTTTGCTCTATAATTTTGACTAACTTTCTATACTGCCCAGGTCTACAAAAGAAATATTGATTAGGTGCGCGAATAGCCGCTAGCCTTATATTGATATCATTATTTTCAGAAATAAAAACAATGGGAACGGAGTAAGCTATTTTACTTTCAATGCAATTGATGAAACTTATTCCCGCATCACAATCTTTGTGAAAGGTATCTAAATATATAATTACAAACGGGGTGTCTTTTTCGTAGTCACTTAAGAATTTTTTTAATGTAGATACAAGTTTTACTCTATAACCAGCAGCGTTTAGCCTAGCAATATAGCGAGGTATGAACTCACCACTTTTATGGGTACTTAATGAATTTAAATCCAAGACATAAATCAGTTTGTCAGCTTCCATTTCCTTCTGCCTTATATCTACGTCTGTGAATTTATAATAAGCGGTTCCAAGTCCTCAAACTTTATAGGTTTTGTAAGAAGATGAACGCCTTGTGGTAAGCCACCTTTTTCTTTCACTTCATTCTCAGTAAGTCCAGTAGCAGCAATAATCTCGCAATCAGTTAATTCAGTTACTTCTGTTAATTCTGTTAATGCTCTAACCATTTTAAAACCGTCCATATTAGGCATCACTAAATCAGTAATGATAATATCAGGATTGGTGTTACCTATCTTAACCAGACCTTCATAACCATCCTGCGCTGTAATGACAGTGACATCCAAGTCCAAAGTAAGTAAATATTTTTGGTAAAGTCGTAACTGGGAGGCATCATCATCGACAATAACAACCGTTAAAGCTCTTTCTTCATTATGGCAATCTAAAATTTCATTTTGTTCTTTTAAGATACTCTCGACTGAACTCCGAGAAATTCTTCGATGGCCGCCACTTGTTGTCCAGGCTTTCAAATGACCATTATTAACCCAAAGTTGAATGGTACTAACAGCAACCCCTAAGAGTTTGGCTGCTTCACGGCTTGAAAAGTAGTCTTTCTGTTTTTCTGCCATATTATCCTCTATTACTAGATATTATTTTGTACAACTATGTTTCTTAAATTAATCTTACTAGGCCAAAAATCAACCTATCAAATCTCAAGAATTTAACGGCGCATGTTTCACCCATACCCCCCCACTTTTAACATCAAAAACAATACGGCGATGGCCTGTTGTACCGACGTGTGATGCGACTAAGGGGATATGTTTTTTTTGTAAATGCTTTATAGCGGCCTCGGTATTCTTTAGTCCAATCAATTTATCTTCCCTTTGCGCTGTATTGACAAACATGTTGCTACCGCCGAATATTTTGGCTTGGTACTCATTCAAGTTCGTTCCATATTTAATCGCATTTTGTTCAAATAAAGACATCGCTAAATCTGAATAGCGCGCATTGATATTCGATTTAATGACCATCACATTATTTTGGATAGGACTACCAGGTAACATGTAGTGGCACATTCCCCCTATAAGAAACTTAGGATGCCAAAGAGTGATAGCAATGCATGAACCTAATAAGGTGTGAATTTGACAGTTTGAATGCCCAAAATGAAATTCACCCGGGTTAAGAAACCGGCTATCAATACCATTCTGTTTCACCTCCTCCTTGGTTGGTTGAACAAAGTTTAACATCACTGACCTCGCATAATTCTGTAGACTACTTATTCTCATACTAATGAGAATTTACAACTAAACTAACTTCAAGTTAACCTTATACAGATAGGTTTACTCATCGAAGTTCAAAAACTCTTAAACTGCGACTCATCAAGACTTTCAGAACTGCTCGACAAAACCGAATTAAACCCAGACTTGATATCTATTGCTCCTGATAGAGCAGTTTCGCGTTGAATTTCATTTTTGGAATTGGTTGCTAAGCGGAAAAACCCAACCACTTGCTGCAGATTTTCTGCTTGAGCTTGCATTTCTTCAGCTGTCGCGGCTAATTCTTCTGAGCCGGCAGCATTTTGTTGAGTTACTTTGTCTAACTGCTGCATTGCGCTGTTGATTTGACCAACACCACTTGACTGCTCTTCTGAAGCGGCACTAATTTCCTGTACAAGTTCAGCTGTCCGGGTAATATCTGGAACCATTTTTTCAAGTAAGCTCCCAGCTTTCTCAGCCACTTTGACGCTATCCCCAGTTAACGCACTAATTTCTGAAGCAGCTATTTGGCTCCGTTCAGCAAGCTTTCTAACTTCTGCGGCTACAACAGCGAACCCTTTACCGTGCTCCCCTGCTCGTGCCGCCTCAATGGCCGCATTGAGGGCTAGCATATTTGTTTGATAGGAAATATCCTCGATAATAGATATTTTTTCAGCTATCTGTGTCATCGCAGTGACGGTACCTACTACGGCTTCCCCACCCTCTTTTGCAGCTATTGCTGATTCACTGGCAATCCCATCAGTAGTTTGTGCATTATCGCTATTTTGACTAATCGACGCCCCCATTTGTTCCACCGAAGCACTGGTTTGCTCTACGCTAGCAGCTTGTTCACTTGCCGCTTCACTTAGTGAGTTTGCAGTACCGCTGACTTGTTCGGCTGCTGATGAGATTTGATCTGAATTCCCTTGAATTTGTTGTACAACCTCAATAAGTTTTAGCTGCATATTAACCATGGCAGCATACACACCGACCCGCTTATTGTTATGGCTGTTTCCTACATCCATAGACAGGTCACCGTTAGCAATGCTTTCAGCAAGGCTTTTGACTTCTTCAGGGTCAGCACCTAGTTGCGACATAACACGACGCACAAATAATACGGCAATTAAAATGATAAAGGCGATAGCAATTAGCATTGCAATCATAATGGCATTTTCTAGTTCATTGATCGTTCTAAAGGCTTCTTCTTCATCAATTTCGGCAAGAATAACCCAATCCAAACCTTTCAGTTCTAGAGGTGCATACGCAGATAGAACATTGATATTGCGATAGTCTGGGGTAATTTCGGCACCTTCTTCACCAGAAATCGCTGCTTGGGCTGTTAGAGAGTCGATCTTGGTTGCAAGAATCGTATTTTCTTTTGAAAAGCGAGACTGAGAGCGCATAAGATTATCTGACCCGACTAAATAAACCTCGCCAGATTCACCTAACCCCTCTTCGACTATTAAATGCTTGTTGATTTCTTCAACAGGCATTTGAAATACCAACACTCCTAACTTCTCGTCACCATCAAAAACAGGAGATGCAATAAATGATGCGGCGGCATTATATGAGGGGACATACCAGTCAAAGTCATTGATAAAGGTTTCATTTGGAGAACGTGCATTCGCTGCCTTTTTAACTACTTCTGCTAAACCTGTATTTTTATGAGCCCCTGTAAATAGGTTCGTTCCATAGTCAATTTCTTTAAATACCGAATAAATGACATCGCCTGTTTTATGGTCGACCAAGAAAATATCGTAATAACCAAATTTTTCTAAGTAACTGCGTAAAATTGGATGGTGCTCCGCATGAGTTTTCGAGTACGACGAACCATCCAGCGCATCATTGAGTTGAGACTTACTGCCATTCGGGTGATTATTGTTTGAGATATAACGATATTGAGCGATGAGACCTGAATCAGAAGTGGCAATTAATCCAGCGCCAGAAATTGATTCGCCTGTTTCCTTTGCAAATTTTTGTCCAAATTCATTATCAAAAAAACGACGAACATCTTGTTTATAGAGTGCTAACTTGCTTGAGTCACCCTTGATGCCGGCAGCTAATTCGTGAAAGCTATCACGCCCCTCACGCATTAAATCGCTGACAACCTGCGATTCAGACAATGTAACGACTTGTGCTTGAATTTGATTGAAATAACCTTCGATTTCGGCCTTTTTTACTGTTTTAAGTGACTTGAGCTGATCAAAACCTTTGGTATGTAGTGCATTCTCTGCGCCAATAAGCGCATACAAGCCTGTTCCAACTAAAGGTACTAAACCTGCAAAAAGCATTGCAATTATTAGTACCCACTTCATTTCAACATTCTTAAACATATTTTCACCAATGATTGTGATTAGGTTTTGTTAATTAAAGTACTCATTCATGCATTACTGCTTATTACATTTATTTAAGAACACCTAGTGGGCAAGTTTTCAGGTTAGTGTTAAAAGCTTCAGTACTTGCCGCTTAACTGAACATTTACCTATATATAGTCCACAAAAAATATATCGTCAATTTAATTATTATAATCATTATCGTCACTTTTATAGTGGTTATTTATTGATCAATTGCTTTTTGTATTCAGATACACAGTAAGTCATTGAAAATAAGTTGTATTACTAGAAACGGTCTATTCTTTGAAATTATTTGGTAAACAAATGGATAATAGCTCTAAAGAATAGCGATGCTCACTAAGGTTGTGAATTTGCTATAAGCAAGGTTTATCATTGTTATTATTTGCGTTGTAGATTTAATCATCTGACTTACAAGTAAGTTTATTTTTGTATCAATACTAAACAGTAACAGCTTTCGTTTTGGCTGTGTGCCAAGAAGAATCTGTTACTGTTTTGTTTAAAGTTCACTCTCTAAAGATCTAGTGATCTAATAGTTAGAAACCCTTAAATTTTGTTTCATCCAGCTGAGTATTTTCAACTTCAATTTCCGTTGATGGTCGTATAGAGGAAGGCACTTGCTCAATGACATTATTTAGTAACAATGCATTATTTGATAACGTAAAAAATGCAACCACTTGCTGTAAGCTTTTAGACTGTACTTGCATTTCTTCGGCAGTTGCAGCTAGCTGCTCAGAGCCTGCTGCGTTCTGTTGTGTTACTTTATCAAGTTGTTGCATGGCGCTATTAATTTGCCCAACACCGCCCGACTGCTCTTCTGAAGCTGCGGTGATTTCCTGAACCAACTCTGCAGTCTTAGTAATGTCAGGTACCATTTTTTCAAGTAACGAGCCTGCCCTTTCTGCTACCTTAACGCTTTCACTGGTTAGTGTGCTGATTTCTGAGGCTGCAAATTGACTGCGCTCAGCCAATTTTCTAACTTCTGCCGCCACCACAGCAAAACCTTTACCATGCTCACCTGCTCGTGCCGCCTCAATTGCTGCATTAAGCGCTAACATATTGGTCTGATAGGCAATATCTTCAATGATTGTGATTTTCTCAGAGATCTCTCTCATCGCTTTAACCGTCCCATCAACTGCTTCTCCGCCATTAGTGGCCGCTGTTGCAGAATCACTAGCGATTTTATCAGTGGTTTGAGAATTTTCACTATTTTGACTGATCGATGCGCCCATTTGCTCTACTGAAGCACTCACCTCTTCAACACTTGCTGCTTGCTCGCTTGCAGATTCACTCATAGACCCTGCCGTATCACTAACCTGAGTCGCAGCTGAAGATATTTGCTCTGAGTTGTTTTGAATACGCTCAACCACGTCGACAATTTTTTTCTGCATGGTAACCATGGCCCCAAAAACGCCTGCCTGCCTAGTATCATCCAGCTTCATACTCAGATCGCCTGCAGCGATTGTCTTGGCAATAGTTAATATTTCAGTAGGCTCCCCTCCCAATGTTATTACCATATGTCGTGTTAACCATAAGGCGATTGCAAGCCCTAGGATTATAGCGATTAAGGTGCCAAAAATTGTGGTATTAATCACTGTGGATTCGGTACTAATGAGCGTGTTCATGCGCGCTGCCATCAAGCTACTTTCACGCGCTTTAAATGTTTGTATTTGGTCACGAAATTTATCAAAATACACTTTTCCTTTTGCTTGACCAACTAGGTCTGCCATATCATCCATTGTTTTTGCATCACCGATTTCACGACGTAAAGCAATTTGTTTTTCAACGACCAGGTTTAGCCAGTCAGTAATAGTTTTTTTACTCTCTCCTAGTAATGTCACTTGCACCGGATTGTCAGAAACGGTCTGTGATAATTCGTTTATAAGTGAGTAAAACTGCGCTTTTCCACCTTTGAAGGGGTCTAGAAACTGTTCTTGGCCTGCAAGTAAAAAACCTCGCATGCCTGTTTCCATATCAACCGCTGAAGCGACAATGGCTTGAGCTTTGGCAATCACTTTATAGGTATGTTCGACCCAGCCATTGAGCTTTTTTAGTTCTGTAATATTATTAGTTGTTTTCGCTCTGCTCTGGCGTTTTTCCATTAGTTTTCTTTCGCGGTCTATAAAGGTTTTTAATTGACTTCTAAACTTATCGAAATACTGTTTACCTTTTGCCTGTTTGATCTCATTAGCCATATCATTCATAGATTTGGCATCACCAATTTCTCTCCTTAATTCAATTACTGGCTCAGTGACATTGCTTTTCCATTGACCAATTGTGCTTGAAATTTCTTTCAGTAAAGTAACCTGCGCAGGATTATCAGAAACTGTTTCAGACAAGCTGGTTACCAAATCATTAAAGGTTGTATTACCGTTTTTGTATGGCGATAGAAAATCTTCTTTTCCAGCGAGTAAGTAACCTCTCATGCCTGTTTCCATATCTACGGCGGCAGCTTCTATTCTTGATGCTTCATCTAAAACTTTATACGTATGATCTACCGATTCAAAATTTTGGATTAACGATTTTATGCTGATATATACGACAACAGATATAACCAACATTAAGCCTAGAATAATGCCGTAGCCAGAAATTAATTTGGTTCTGAATCTTAGATTGTCAAACATGATTTCACCACCTGTGAAAATTATTTGGCTGAATGAACTTATGAGGAGGGTTAGGTGTATCACTGATTGATATAGTTCATACATCTTCTTTCGTCTAATTAATCAGCTGAGTCATTTTAGTTGAATTGATTTAAATCAATTATTGATTTTATAGGTACGTAATTTATTGAGGGAGCTTTATAGAAGAAAGCTATTTAGTACTTGGTTTGGTAAGAGAGGAAGTAATAAGTCAAAACATAAAGCTGGACTTTCTATTCCAAGTCATATTTTTCTAATAACTCAATATACTCGGAAGAATGCTTAATACTGTTAAGTTGATCTTGCATGCGTTTAACATGCACTTCTGAGGTTTTTTTACTAAGTGCGAAACTAATCGCCGAGCTATCAACACTGAACAGTTTCTTAAATTTCTTTATATCAAGCTTAGCTCGTTCGGCGACTTCTTTAAAATTAAGATTATTATCAATAATAAAATCTACACGACCACGGTGGAGCATTTTGATTGGAGATATATCAGACGTCACGCCTGTTACTCTGTCAGTATCAATGAATAAATCAGGCATATATTGAAAATTAACATCGCCTAATACAATTGCAGTCGTTAAAGAATTACCCACATTAAAATCGCTTTCAGATAAACGGCTATCGGCAAGAATATAAATAGAATTTGTAATTTCGTAAATAGGTCCCACCCAGTGATATTTCGGAAGCCTTTCGTCGGTAACAGTCATAGAGAAAACAATCGCATTCTCATCCTCTAATGACCGGACAGCTCGCGTCCAAGGAATGATATGCATGTCACTTCTGTCTTGTGTTGAGTGAATTCCTTTTAGAATTTTTTCTAAAAGCTCCACAGCCATGCCAGTCGTTTCTCCTTTTTCAGTTTCATATTGAAATGGCACCCAACCCTCTGTGAATATCGTGAATTTTGGTGGCGGTAAGTTAATGGCCTCTGCATGAGCCATATTCATCATGGAGATAAGCGTTACGTTTAATAGAAATAATGTAATTTTACATACCTGCATGGTCTTCTCCCTGTACAGTTACCCTATTAGTTTCTGTCAACTAATTAGTGTAGTTCAGGTTAGTCATATTTTAAATAATTACCATTATGTATGCTGGAACCTATCTATTTGAATTAGATATCATGAAGTGGATACTTTCATATATCTTCAAGGTACTTTCTTAATCCTGGCTTTTCTACATGGTACTTGCGACTCGCTGTTTGGCTGATGATGTTTGATCCTTTTAAACGCTCGATCGAACGCTGAATATTGCTGGCGATACCTTTCAGTTCTGTTTCATTTGCAACTACCGCTAAGACATCTTTGGTAAAAGGACTTTTATCTTCGCAAAGTGTTTTATAGACAATAATATCGATTGGTTTCATTGCTTGTGCGAGTTCGAAAAAACCTTCTGAAGCCTCCATAACCACCATTGTATAATCGACAGCCTCGCTTAACCGATTCTCGAAGGTGACTAAATGGGAGACCATTTTCATCATCCAGTAAGGGGATTTGTCAAAATCATTAAATGCTTGCTGTAATGGCCTAATTGGAAAAGAAAGCGCGTACTCTTCATGTAATTTTTTTCGTACGAAATCAATGAAATTTATCTCTAAATCAGGAAATGGAACTTGATCCACAAAATGATAAAAAGGTGATTTTGATTCATTAAATAACAAATTCATATAATGTCGCGAAGAACCTGTAAAAACTGTTTTTACAGCGCCTTGACGTTTGTCTAGTGAGGTCCGAAGTGCGTGAGCAAGTGGGTCGAAAGATGCGCTAGTAGACAGATGCTGAACTTCATCAATCATTAATAGTACAGTTTTGTTTTTTGCCAGTTTAACTAATTCACCAATTAGCTTATCGAGCACGATTAAGTCGCTAGGCGCCGCTTTCTGAGCTGAACCAGAAAATTCAATATCCATTTTCCCTAATAGTTCATTTGAAACGGAAGCTTTTTGGATTTTTGATTCTAATAATTGCTTCAATTTAGATTTAGTTGCAATGGCATGAACTGCTTCTTCCAAAGCGCTGATTAAACCCTCATGAGGTGAGTCCATGTTCTGCCATAAACTTGCATAAATTGGAATATAGTTTTGTGATTGCGCTTCAGGAGCTAAATCACTTAGCAAGAACAAGGTTTTGCCTTTTCTTCGAGGTGCAATTAAAGCAATGTTTGAAGAAATACCAACCTCAAATACCTTTAATAATTTTGTAGCTAGTTGGGGGCGGTTAAAATGCCAATCATTCATGGTACTGTCCAAGTTATACATATTTATACATCAACTATATAATTATGCATCAGCTGTGTAAATAAGTGTAAGTTCAAAAAAGAACCTGTAGTGACAACAAAATTATTGAGGTATAGCAACTAGAAAAGGCTACGTGCAAAATCTCATACCCTGTCTATAATTAAATTGACCTTAGAACTTTATAAGTCTTCTTTTTAAGCATCATAAATTCACTAATAATAATTTAAAATTATGGCTATGAGATGTAAATTACTTTTTAGCACCATACTGCTGTGCTTATTGATCTCTTTTACGCAATTTACCTTTGCAGACTCTGTCCCAAATTACATACTTGATGAGAATCTTGCGCCGTCTTCTATTGGTTCAAACATGATGTTTGTTGAGGATGTAAAAGGTGAGCGAAGTTTTAATGAGATCAGACATGTAAAAGAATGGTCCCCTTCCCCTGAAATTGGTATTACCGCTGGATTTACTCAATCAGCCTATTGGGTACGATTTTCGGTTGAAAATACACTAAACAAGTTAATTAATTGGAACCTAGAGTTTGCATACCCTTTGCTTGATGAAATTGAGATATACACGCCTGATGATTTTGGGAATTACAGTAAAAGCTTGATGGGGGATCACCAACCGTTTTCTGCAAGAGAAATTAATTATCGAAATGTTGTTATTCCAATAGTGGCACAGCCACTCCAAACAAATACTTATTATGTTCGAATTAAGACGACAAGCTCGATGAATATTTTGTTAAAAGCTTGGCCAGCACATACTTTTTATCAAGAAGTTGACTCAATTAAAATGATGTTGGGGATTTTTTATGGTGTCGTCTTATTAGCCTTATTTACTTCGCTTGTTAATTCTATCTTCCTAAGAGATACGATGTATTTATGGCTGAGCTTTTCATTTTTGGGTATCTCTTTATATTTAGGTGGTGTCAAAGGTATATCATTTCAATATTTTTGGCCAAACTCTGATTGGTGGTCAGCAACTAATATTCCGTTTTTCGTTAATCTGGGTTACATACCAACGCTTCAATACACTCGAATGTTCACGAACATTAAAGTCCTTGCCCCAAGGTTCGACAAAATATGTCTGATATTTTTTGGTATCAATATCATCGGGTCAATCTTAAGCTTGGTACTTAGTTACGGGGTTATGATTCGGTATTGTACGATATCAGCTTCTTTAATGGGGATTCTATGTATTATTGCCGGAGCATATTCTTGGTCGCAAGGAAGTACATCATCACGTTTATTCGTTGCCTCTTGGGTAATTTGGTTTTTAGCCTCGATAACATTTGCTCTAACGGCGTCAGGTGTTTTCCCCAGAACTTTTTTAACTACCTGGAGTCAGGAAGTTGGCTTTTTCTTTTTTGTCGTTCTAATGACGATTGCACAATTCGACCGATTTCTGCAAAGGCAACGCGCGCACGAAAAAGAACAAGACTCTGCTCTTAAGGCGTTATCTCAAGCTGAAGAAGAATACCGTTCATTATTTGAAAATGCGATAGAAGGTATATTCAAATTAAATGGTAAAGGTGTTCTAAATAATGCGAATAAAACATTTTCTAACATCACAAATATTGTTGACTTGGACCAACTAAAACCTGAAAACTTTGAACCTTTTAGTCTTTGTTTCCTAGACAGTAATGAAACTGAAAAACTAAAAACAATGCTTGCAGAGAACGCTAGTATTACTGATTACGTTTCTAGCTTTACAGCTATTGATGGCGAAGAAAAATGGATTTCTATTTCTATCCATAAATTCCAAAATATTACTGATAATAATGTCAGTTATAAAGGGTCGATCGCGGATATCACAGAAACTAAAAAACGCGAGCAAGCAGAAAAGCAACGCCACATGGCTGAAGCATCTACACAAGCCAAGAACCTTTTTCTTGCAAATATGAGCCATGAAATCCGTACACCAATGAACAGTATTATTGATTTCACCAATAAAGCATCAAAAGCGAATACTGATACAAGTATTGATGCCTTTCTGTTGAAAATTAAAAGATACTCTGCAAACTTACTCAGTACAATTAACGATATTCTGGATTTCTCGAAAATTGAAGCGGGTAAGCTACACATAGAGTACGCCCCTTTTAGAGTTCGCCAACTCTTAGAAAATGTCTCTCATGTTGTTGCCGAAAAAGTAGAGGAAAAAGGAATCGGTTTCAATATGGATGTTGATGAAGATATTCCTGATTTATTGATTGGCGATGCTGCCAGATTGCATCAAATCATTGCAAACCTGAGTAATAATGCCGTTAAATTTACCGATCAAGGTGATATTTCTATTTCGTTAGAACTTGTGTCATTAAATAAAAAAGCCGGTAGCATAACGTTAACTGGACGCGTAAGTGATTCAGGAAAAGGCATTTCTGTTAAAGACCAAGAACATATATTTTCATCGTATAAAACAGTAAATGGAAATTCCACCATTGGTTCGGGTTTCGGGCTTAGTATTACCAAACAGCTGCTTGAACTAATGGATGGCAACATAAGTGTAAACAGCGTTGAGGGACAAGGTAGTATCTTTGTATTCCAATTTACTTGTCGAATTGAAAGTAGAAAACGCACTTCTGAAACTTCTACAGAAATTGAAAATCTTAAAATTCAATCAGAAAACATTGATCAAAAAATTAAAGTAAATAACATACAGGAAACCGGCGTTATTAATGAAGACGATTCGAGCCATGTACCAATCGAACGCAATAAACCTGAAGTTGTTCTAGAAAAATCCCCACGACTAGAAACCAATACTAATCAAGAGTCTCTTGAAACAAACTCTGAGCCTCAGCTAAGTATTGACCAGGCCGATGGATTAGAACGATGCCAAGGTAACGAAAAACTGTATATAAAGTTGTTCTCTGACTTCATTAAAAATTACGGTACAGCATCAGAAGAATTAGGTGTTCTATTTTCTAAATCAGACTTCCTCTCAATAGGAAAACTAGCACATACCTTTAAAGGATTATCGGCAAATTTGGGCGCAAAAAAATTAGCTTCCATTTCTTTGGAACTTGAACACATTTCAAGGCTTGATAAGGAAACACAGATCACCACTTTGCAGCACTTCGATACAGAATTAGTTGCAGTTATTTCTGAGATGAAACAATCAATAGACGAATCACCTATTGAAACTACGGATGTTTTAAGTGAAAAAAAATACGAACTCAGTGAGTTGAGTGAAAAAATTGATATGTTAACCGGAATGATTCAAGAGCAGAAAATGGACGCTTATGATGAAGCCATTGCGATGTTAGCTCAATGGCCCGTTGCGGAACATATAATTTTATTTGAAACATTAATCGAGCTTTTGGATCTATTCGACTTTGAAGGTGCGTCCAAAATCATTAAAGATTTAAATACTAAACTTTGAATTTACACAGGTGTTTATAAATGCAAGATGAAAAACCACGAGTTTTAATAGTTGATGATTCGCGCGGAGACATAAGAATCGTCAACGAAAATTTAAAAGATCAATACACTACCCTCGCAGCCACAAGCGGAAAAGCTGCACTTGATGTTGCAGCAAAAGATCCAAAGCCTGATGTAATTTTGATGGATGTCGAAATGCCAGGAATGAACGGGTATGAAACTTGTCAGAAGCTTAAAGCAAACCCTGAAACTTCAGATATTGATATTATATTTGTTTCTGCTCACGACACGGTTGACGAAATACTCGCGGGGTATGAAGCCGGTGGTACCGACTACCTGACCAAGCCGATTGAGCCCTTACAATTAAAAACAAAGATAAAAATTGCCGTTGAAAACCGTCAACAAAGAAAGGCGATATCCAGTGAAAAACAAAGTGTAGAAAAGATTGCTCGAACCGCAATGGATAGCGCAGGAGAACAAGGTGTGGTGCTCGATTTCTTTCGAAATAGTTTCACAGCAGAAAAACCAGAAAAACTTGCAGAGATGATTATCTCAGCAATTGATCAATACCATCTTAGTTGTGCTGTACAAATTCGCTTTGATGATTCGGTCATTGATCGAGCAACAAATAACTGCGTTGTACCCCTTGAAAAAGAACTACTTACACGACTCAAAGACCATAATAAAATAATAGAAAAAGGCCAGAGAGCTATTTTTAATTTTGCAGGTATTTCGTTATTAATTAAAACAATCAATCCAGACCCAGACAAATGGGGCCGAATCCGTGATTACATCGCTATTCTTTTAGACGGTGCAACAAACAAGCTTCAGTCACTAATCGTTAGTCAGCATGTATCATCATTGGTGTTAAATTCCAACTATGCCCTAGAACAAATTACTGAAACCCAAAGAGAACATAAAAAAGAAACACAAAATATTGCTGATAGATTACTGGTACGCCTTGAAAGCAGTTTTCACTCTCTTGGCTTGCTACACGATCAAGAAGAAATGCTAATAAACCTTGTACAGGACGGTGTCAATGAAACCCTTACTCACGTAGAAAAAGGTGCTGAGATTGATAATTCTATAAAGGAAATTATCAATAAATTGCAAACCATCTAATTAAAAAAATACGCATAATTATTTCATAATGTAAGAGCTTGGTATTATGTTAAGAAGTCTTCGTTCCACATCGTTATTTATCTTGGTATTAACATACTTTTTGTTAAGTTCGCCATTACAAGCTAACGAGAGCGCTATTTTAGATGGTAAAAATATTCCAGAGTCTCTTGGGCGCTATATGGAATATATTGAAGATAAAGACAGTTTGTTAGGTTTTGATGCCGTTCTTAGCTTACCAAAGATAAACGACGAAACAGATGTCAGTACTCTGGGCTGGAGACCCGTAAAAGGTGAGAACATTACTGGTGGTTTTACTACTTCAGCTTACTGGGTTCGATTTACAACCAAGAATACAACTAACCATGAGATCGTCTGGGCTTTAGAATCTGCCTACTCTTTATTGGATACAATTGAATTATTTAAACCAAACGAAAATGGTCGCTATATCAAGCAATTAGCTGGTGATCATATTCCTTTCGAAAATAGAGATATAGAGTATCGAAATCCTGTTTTTACGCTTGTATCCCCACCAATGAAAAGCCTTACCTATTACATGCATGTGCAAACTGATAGCTCGATGTCTATTAATTTAAAAAAATGGCCTGGTCATACTTTTGCTGAAGCGATAGATACAGAAAAGTTAGTTTTTGGTTTTTTTTACGGCATAATTTTAATTACGGCATTCTATAATTTTATAAGTGTATTATTTCTACGTGACATTTCATATATGTGGGTTGGTCTCGCACTCATTGGCGAGTTTTTCTTTTCATTCACCCTTAATGGCCTGTCATTTCAATATTTTTGGCCCAATAGTATTTGGTTGCAAACTGTCGGTTTACCTATAGCAATGAATATGTCATTTTTCTGCATTTGTTTTTATAGTCGCAATTTTTTAAACTTAAAATCCGTTTCACCTAGATGGGATAAGGCACTACTCTTTTTTGCAATTTGTTGTTGTATCCTCGCTTTACTTTCTCCAGTTCTTAACTACGGCGATGTCATTCGCTTCAGCTCAGTCTTTAATATACTTATTTCATTTATTTGTTTTTCTGCCGGTGTATTTTGTTTGTTTAAGGGCAATATGATTGCTCGATATTATTGTGTTGGCTGGATGGTACTTCTTGTCGGTTTGGTGACCATCGGCTTAAAGTCTTCAGGACTAGTTCCTGCAAATATATTTACAATTTGGTGTCAGGAAATTAGCTTCGCCACATTAGGTATATTGCTCACAATTGCCCAATCCGATCGTGTTATACAAATGAAAAAAACACACGAGGAACAACAAAGCTTATCAATTGAGGCCCTAGAGGCAGCAGAAAGCAAGTACCGTTTACTGTTTGAAAATGCAATTGAAGGTATTTTTCAAATGGATCAGGATGGTTTACTTTCAAATGTAAATAATGCTTTTGTTGAAATTGTTGGGCAAAACAAAATTGAACATTTATTAGGAAATAATACAGAGCCTTACACTTTAAGTTTCTTAGCAGAGGCCGAGGCTGACAAGCTTCAAGCTATACTAAAAGCCAAAGAAAACACATCAGACTTTAAAGCAAGCTTTATAGATCAAAGCCAACAAACTCGCTGGGTATCAATTTCTATCCAAAAAATTCTTCATGATTCTCTTCAGAAATTCCACTACGAAGGCTCTATCGCAGATATCACAGACTCCAAAAAAAGAGAACAAGCAGAAACTCAACGAAGAATGGCAGAGGCTTCCACTGAAGCAAAAAGTATGTTTCTTGCTAACATGAGCCATGAAATCCGAACACCAATGAACGCCATCATCGGCTTTACTGACTTAGCAATGAACAGCGATGAAAACCAGAAGCGTGGGGAGTTTCTACGTAAAATAAAAATGGCTTCTTCTAATTTGCTCGGCATTATTAATGACATTCTAGACTTCTCGAAAATTGAAGCAGGAAAGCTCAACATCGAGTATGTTCCATTTAGTGTTGCCGAACTGATGGAAAACCTTAGGAACATCGTCGCGAGCAATGTCGAATCAAAAGGTTTGGCTTTTAAAATTGATGTTGATGAAGACATACCAGACCTTCTAATTGGTGACTCACTTCGTATCCATCAGGTATTAGTCAATTTAACCAATAATGCCGTTAAATTCACACAAGAAGGTGAAGTTCGCATTGAGTTAGACTTGTCTGAATTGGATAAGTCAAATGGTTCAATAGAAATTGAAGGACGTGTCATTGATACAGGGATTGGCATATCCGAGGATAAGCAGAAAAACCTCTTTTCCTCTTTTACACAGGCCGATGAAAGCACTACTCGTCAATTTGGTGGGACCGGCTTAGGTTTAAGTATTTCTAAACAATTGATAGAAATGATGGGTGGAGAAGTAAGCATTGAAAGTGAGGAAGGAAAAGGAAGTTCATTTGGTTTTAGCTTTGTCTGCCGTCTAGAAAGCAGGAAGAAAAATCGAAGCGAGTACCTTAAAAAAGGAAGTCTGAATATTTTAATTATTGATGATCAAGCGGACTCGAGGCAGTTATTAAAAGGTGTCATTGGCTCACTAGATCATGTTTGTACAAGTGTTACTAACTTTGACGATGCAATTCAAACACTTCACCTTCAAGAAGAAGCCAACATCCCTTTTGATTTAGTCTTGATTGATTGGTTGATGCCAGATAAAGATGGTTTTGAGTGTCGGCAACTTATTGGTGAAGAACTTGACCTTGTTACACCCAAAACAATATTGGTAACAGCCTATAATGAAGAAGGTTTAGCACAAAAAGCAAAAGAACACGGCTTTGACGGACTTTTAGAAAAACCGGTCAATAAACAAGTTTTTTCAAGAGAGCTGGATAAAATATTTGGTCATCAGGTATTTAATCAATCGCAGAGCGACCTCCCATCAAATACTGCCCCCACCTCACCGACTCTAAAGAATCAGGATGTAAGGGAGCAATATAACTTTTGCGGACTTCGAGTACTGCTAGTTGAAGATGTTCTAATGAATCAGGAGCTTGCGAAAGAAATACTCAGTAAGCAAGGCATGCTTGTTTCTATTGCCAATAATGGCCAAGAAGGTCTGGAAAAAGCAAAGAAGGGTCAATTTGATTTGGTTCTTATGGACATGCAAATGCCTGTCATGGATGGCTGTCAGGCAACCGAAGCAATACGAACATTCAATCAACACCTGCCTATCATTGCGATGACAGCAAATGCCATGGTCGAAGATAAGAACAAGTGTCTTGCCTCGGGTATGAACGACTATATTACAAAGCCAATAAACCCTAGCGAGCTCTTTTCCACCATTCTAAGGCGTGTAGACGGTATTCAGAAGTTTGAAGAAGTCGAAGAAGTCGAAGAAGTCGAAGAAGTCGAAGAAGTCGAAGAAGTCGAAGAAGTCGAAGAAGTCGAAGA
>CAJWBJ010000065.1 GCA_913020495.1 uncultured Oleiphilus sp. | reverse complement strand
GCCATTAGGTAAGTCGCTTCAGCGTTACCAAAACCAGCATCGATATCAGCAACTATTGGCACAACGTGAGTTACGTGGTTATCAATTTGATCTTGAATATCAGCAGCTTTAGCTGAATCGCCAGCTTCATTAGCAGCGTCTAGTGCACGGAAAAGGCCGCCTAGTTCACGTGCGTCAGCTTGACGTAGGAATGTGTATAGCTCTTCAACCAAAGATGCAACAGAAGTTTTCTCATGCATTGACTGATCAGGAAGTGGACCAAAATCAGAACGTAGCGCAGCTACCATCCAACCAGAAAGGTACAAGTAACGACGATCAGTTTGTCCATTAAAGTGCTTCTTGATCGAGATCATTTTTTGTTGGCCAACAAAACCGTGCCAGCAGCCTAGAGACTGTGTGTACTTAGTCTTGTCTTTATCAAATTCAGCCATGTCAGCGTTCATGATATCAGCAGTATATTGCGCTATATCAAGACCTGTCTTGAATTTGTTTTGAGCACGCATGCGAGCAATTGATTCTGGATTGATTGCTGCCCAGCTGTCGCCTTTTGCTTCTATTACTGATGAAAGTTCTTTAATACTGTCTTGGTAAACTGACATTTATTTGTCCTTTATTTATCTATAAGGGAGATGTTTCTTTTACAATTTCACGTGTTTACTACGTATTACAACTTTATAAAAGGAACGAGTTTTAATTTCGGAGTGAAGTCTAATGAATTAAAGATAATAAATAAAATATATTGATATTATATTGGGTATACATAACATGAATACCATAAAATTCAACTTACAACAAAACAAAATAAGTTGTTTAAATTCAGTAGAATACAATCTTATTCTAGAAATACACTAAGCATTAAGATTTATTTTTGATACAAAATGATACTTAGTGTGACAAAAAATAATGGCCTTTGGTGAAATATAAACGTCATTTATTCGTTCCCAGTGGATGAGTCCGAACAAGTATCAGGGAGGTCTGGTCAGTAAATACTGTTATATTGATGCAAAAAAGACCTTATTACGCAGCTTTATCTTCCAGCTTCTTCCCCGCCTGAATACTTTCATCAAAATATACATTTTTAATATTCGGCAATGCTGCAATTTTCCTCATGACGTTTAACCCTTCTACTGCGTAGTTTTCTATCATTTCAGCATCGACTTTATAAGGTTCCCCAACAGACAACCCTAATGTTGCAGGACTTAAACGCCAGCCGTTAGTTATCTCAGAACCGCCAACCAGATTCACGGGTAAAATAACATCGCCAGGCCGTAAATAAGCATCAATAAATCTTGGGTTAACATACTTCATCGTGACATCGCCCTGCTTATTTGTATAAGAGCGAGAGCCTTCAGGGAAAATCAAGAATGGCTCATGCATTAAAGACTTAAATAAATCATAATCAACGCGTTCAAGCTCATCCAGAGCACTATTTAACCGCGCTAGCTCCAGATATTCTGCTAACTCTTCTTGCTCCACTTGCTTTAATTGAGCTGTTACTTGCTTAAATGAAGCTTCATCTGACCGCACCAATTTATTCATAAACTCTGTATACGTCATTTGCTCAATGAGTTTTAAACCCGAATTTGGCATCTTGATTAAAAACTGAGTACGCCGTCCATTTTTTAATAACTCATCAGCCAAACCTTTTTCTTCAACTGTTGAGGTTTTCTGTGAGGGTAAAGTTAAAAATAAATTGCCGACATTACTGGCACCATTTTTTAAAACTATATTTGAGAACATACGCGGCCCAACGACCGTATTGCAATTAGCGGTTAAATTATCGAAGCCTAATTGCCTCAATACACTTCGCACAAAGTAAGGACCTAAATAACCTTCATGATGACCAACAATAAAGATCCGATGACCTGAAGCTTTCAAAACTGAAGCTTGATAAAGAGTTCGCACTACTTGAGAGGAACCAATTGCAAATTTACTATCATGCTCCATTGAAACCCGCTGGCCGTGATCACCTACAAGAATAAGATCTTTAGTATTTTTTCTTTCTAAATAGGTAAAAAATTTATGCCACATGGAGCTATCGGGCAAAACTGGTGAAATAGAACGGTTAAATGAGAAAGGAATAGCTAGAAACCTCTCAAGACCACTCTTGGTAAATTCACTAAAGAAATTGTGTTGTAAAAGCTGATTTTTGCGCTTTTGAAATTTTTTGGCAATATCCGGAAAATGTTTTTTTATATCCAAACCATCTCGTTTTGCAAACGCAATAATATCATCCATCATTTGAACCGCCCTAACATTATGTGGAGCTCGTTTAAATGAATAAAATTTTGCAGTAAAAAAACCAACTATGCCTTTAAAGTTGACTACGTTTAACAAAGAGTGAAGGTAATCTTTTAGACCTTGAGGTGCAGGTATTCTAAGAAAGCTTGCAACAATAAAATCTTTCAGCCTATCAACAAGGCCCGCCACTTTAGCGAATAGAACAAAGAATATATTGGTTGCACGATATACAAGGTTTCGTTCATGGATTGATGCTATTGATTTTTCAAGGCGTTGCTTGTTTTCCTGAAAAAAACGTAAAGCATCCCCCTTGGCAAGCTTAACCTTTTCCTGTTGCCACCACTGAATTGACTCGGTGTTCTGTGGTTTGGTTTTACCTTCTTTTTCAGTCATAGCAAGAGCCTAAATTTAAAAGAGCATGCAGGCTAGCAGATTTCATCTATTGATTCTATACAGAGAGACAGCTTCGTAGCCTATTTATTCATACCTTAAACGAAGAGATCAAGCATTTACTCAATGTATGAAGCATTGATATTTTCACTGGTCTGTTACGTAATTACAGGGCTTCCGACAAAAGCAAAATATCTTTTTAAATCATTAAACATTTTATAATTTCATACAATTACAATAAAGATTTTTTTAGACTTAAAAAACGAATGTATACTCCCATAATCAAGCTTATAAAAATGCAATGACACACACTTAAAACAAGACGCCATTATGACTACTTCTCATACAACACAAGCCGTTGATACACTCATCCATGCCCGTTATGTGATTCCCGTTAATCCAAAAGGAGTCGTATTAGAGCACTACAGTGCAGCGTTGTTGGATAATAAAATTATTTCAATACTACCCACCACAGAAGCGCTTTCACTGTTTACAGCGACAGAGTCCTTTGAACTTAAGCAACACGTCCTTATGCCTGGTTTAATAAATGCCCATGGCCATGCCGCTATGAGCCTTTTTCGCGGACTTGCAGACGATTTGCCTTTAATGGAGTGGCTGAATGACCATATTTGGCCTGCTGAAGGAGAATGGGTTTCTGAAAACTTCGTTAGAGATGGTACAGAACTCGCCATTGCAGAGATGATCAGAAGCGGAACCAGTTGCTTTAGTGATATGTACTTTTTCCCTAATATTGCAGCAAAAACTGCAAACAAAATTGGTATACGTGCTCAATTTTGCTGCCCTGTTCTCGACTTCCCAACTATCTGGGGTACTGGCCCGGATGATTATATTGAAAAGGCATTAAAGTTAAGTGATGAATATAAGAGCAATAGCCTGATAAACATTGGACTTGGTCCACATGCGCCTTATACCGTTTCAGACCAACCATTAGAAAAAATTCGTGACATCGCACTAGAAAGCAATCTACCAATACAAATTCACTTACATGAAACTCAGCACGAAGTGGATGATGCAATTATTCAATCGGGTCAAAGCCCTATTCAACGTTTAAAAAAACTTGGTCTTATCGGACCAGACATTCCACTACAATGTGTTCACATGACAGCGCTGTCTCCACAGGATATCGAAATACTCAGCACCAGTAACGTGCAAATCATTCACTGCCCTGAGTCAAACCTGAAGCTTGCCAGTGGTTTTTGTGAAGCGTCAAAACTACTCGACTCCGGAATTAACGTCGCACTGGGAACTGATGGTGCCGCCAGTAATAATGATTTAGACATGTTTGGTGAAATGCGTACTGCGGCACTCATAGCAAAACCCATTGCAAAAAATGCAGCTGCACTCGATGCAGCAACGGCATTGGAAATGGCGACACTGGGCGGTGCAAAGGCTTTAGGTCTAGATCAAAAAACAGGCTCAATTGAAATTGGCAAGTGCGCAGATTTGATCGCTATCAATTTAGATGCACTGAATAGCCAACCAAGCTTTGATCCTATCTCAGATATTGTATACTCCGTTGCATCGAATCAAGTTAGCCACCACTGGATTAATGGTAAATTATTACTTCAGGATGGCAAACTATTGAATTTAGATGTAAAAAACATTATTTCTAAAGCTCAGCAGTGGGCAGCTAAAATAAAGTCCACTGATACAAGCATTACCAACAAATAGTTTATCAATTCAAGGGCTACAAACTAAACAACATGAATCAAGCTACTCAAAATGTCGATCCTAATGAAATTGCAAAATTTGAAGCCCTTGCCAGCCGTTGGTGGGATAAAGAAAGTGAGTTCAAACCTCTGCATGACATTAATCCATTACGATTAAACTACATTGATGAACGTGCCCGTCTACCGGGAAAACGTGTTCTGGACGTCGGTTGTGGCGGAGGAATTTTGTCTGAAGGATTATGCCAACGGGGTGCACACGTATTAGGCATAGACATGGGCGCAGCCCCTCTAGCTGTTGCAAAGCTACATGGAATAGAAACGGGCGTAAAAATAGACTATCAACAGATTACAGTAGAAGCTTTGGCAGAAGAACAAGCAGGCACATTTGATATTGTTACCTGCTTGGAAATGCTAGAGCATGTGCCTGACCCAGCGTCTATTATTAAAGCCTGCGCAAAATTATTAAAGCCGGGCGGCCAATTATTTCTCTCTACGATCAACCGTAACCCGAAGGCTTACTTATTTGCTGTCGTAGGTGCAGAGCACGTATTAAAAATGCTGCCTAAAGGCACACATGAGTACAAGAAGTTTATCAAACCTTCAGAACTCAGTTCATTTGTGCGTCAGGCTGACCTCGAGTTTAAAGACGTCACAGGAATGGTTTATAACCCTTTATTGAAGGAGTATAAGTTAGCAAGAGATGTTGATGTAAATTACTTGATGCATGCGACCAAAGCAGAGTGAGCCATTTCAAGAACGTAGAAGCAATCCTCTTCGATTTAGATGGTACATTGGTTGACACAGCAACCGACTTTGTCAATGTGCTTAATCTACAACGAAGACAGCACAACTTTGAACCATTAGATTCACAATTAATTCGTGATACCGTCTCAAACGGTGCCCGTGCATTAACCAAGTTAGCTTTTGGCGGCAACCCCGGCGAAGAAGCTTTCGAAAGAAAACGTTTAGAGCTATTAGAACTTTATGCAGCGTGTGCCGGTGATCAAGCGCAGCTATTTGAGGGTATGGATAACGCGTTATGTCATTTCGAAAAACACAATATTCCCTGGGGCATTATTACAAATAAACCAAGACGCTTTACCGAAATACTGCTCGACAAGTTATCGCTGAGTGCTCGTAGCGCCATTACGCTTTGCCCCGATGACGTGACTAAGGCCAAGCCGGACCCTGAATCTCTGTTTCTAGCATGCGATCGTTTGAATTGTACTGCGAAAAACGCCATCTACGTTGGGGATCACGAGCGCGATATCATTGCGGGGAAAGCAGCTAATATGCGTACCGTTGCAGCTCGCTATGGCTATATCCAAGATAAAAATAGTATTTCAAGCTGGAATGCAGACTTTGAAATAGATCACCCTTCTGAATTAATTTCTTTATTTAATACTTCCTTGACCTAAATTTCTCAGTATTTTTCTCGAAATCATCTATGCTTAGAATAAATAAAATTTCTGTTTGATTTATTTTTAGGAGAATACATGGCTGTTGAAACAGCGCTCGTCGTTGATGACTCCAAATCTGCCCGAATTATGCTTAGCCGTATGGTCAAGAAAACAGGGCTGGAAGTCGAAATGGTTGAGTCAGGCGAAGATGCACTAGTACGCCTAGAATCTGGTCCACTTCCTGACGTTATTTTCATGGATCATATGATGCCTGGGATGGATGGTTTACAAACAACCAAAACAATTACATCTAACTCATTAACCGCACATATTCCAATCTTTATGTATACCTCAAAAGAAGGCCCTGAATATGAAGCTGAAGTGAAGGCTTCAGGTGCCTGCGGCATGCTTGGAAAGCCAGCAAAACCTGAACGTCTTTTAGAGGTTATAGCAGAATTAAATGAAACACTAAATGAGCGAAGCACTTTATCTGAAGAACCAGCGAATAAAGAACCAATATCAGAAACTGTACAACCAGCGATAGAAGTCACTGAACCACTACAGGAAGCACCACGACAAACAGAAGAACAAAATACACCTGAACAAATTATCGAACCAGAGGAAGAAGAAATGAGCAAGGAACTGATAGAGGAAGTATCAACACTCATTGTGGCACGCGCCATTGAAGATGCTTTACAGCCTGTTTCAGGTTCGATTCATCGTTTAGAAACCAATATCCATGAAAACCAAAGTGAAATTCGTAAGCTTTCATCCAGGCAGGACCATAATGCCAATCTTGTGTCTCAATCAGTTCTTGATGCGAGCTTGAAACAAACGACAGTCCAACTACAAACACTCATTACAACTGAAGTTAAATCTATCCGTGACCTACTAGAACAACGCACAGAACTTTCACCTGCGACGTTACAACAAATTAAAGATATCGCACTTAAGTCGGGCTCAGATGCAGGCTCTAATATTGCTGAGAAAACGGCCAGTAGCGCTGCAGAAGCAGTGGCTGCTAAAGTTGGCGCTGCGCAGGCTCAAATTCAAGTCATGCAGGACATGGCTCCTGTGATCAAGCAAGCAAAAAATGCAAACATAATTTCAATATTAGCCATACTCACAGCAGGTGCAGCAATCGCGACCGCTTTTTTTATATAACATCCTAAAGGGCTAGGTTTACCCCTGCCCCGTCTCTTCCTTCCTTAATTTACAAGTTCAATCTTTCATTAATATATTGACGGCCGTCACATTATTGACTATTTTAAACACTTATTTTTCTATATATTTTAAGGAATTAGCGAATGGCTAGCTGGCTTCGTTCTTTACGTTTTTCTACTAAATTAATTATTTTAAGTTTGTTACCCACACTCATCACGGTCGTGTTAGGTGAGCGAATTTTAGAAGCAAAATTCAATGAAAGCGCTAAACTCACTTTATTAGAACATAACATAGAGCGCTCACTTTTATTAGACAACATTGCCCATGAGCATGCAGTTGAGCGCGGCCTAAGCGCTGGTTTTTTAGGGAGTAGTGGCCAGAAAGGAAAGAACAAATTAGACGCCCAAAGGTTGAAAGCTGATGAATCCTGGAAAAAATTAGAGCTCTATATTCAAAATTCAGAACATGGACATCAAAATAACTTAACTCAAACTTATCAAACAAAACTAAACTCACTCATGTCATCCAAAAGCAGTGTTCGTCAAAGAGTTGATTCCCTGAACCCTAACAACAATGCATTTAAATATTACTCAGAACTAAATCAACATGTTCTGGATATGATTGAATTAATTGCTCAAGAAATATCATCACCTGAGATATCTCATGACTTTTATACCTACCGTAATCTACTACTAACAAAAGAAAAAGCGGGCCAAATTAGAGGAAAATTAAATGGTGCATTCAAGAATGGCACTTTAGCTCCTGAAACACTTTTTGAAATTCAGGCTTACATCACCGACCAGCAACATTACTTTAGTAAAGCTAAAAACAACACCTCTAAAGAAATTACAAACAGAATAAGCCAAATTATTCAAAACAGTGATTATCAGTCAGTTAAGCAAGTTCAAGATATTCTTATTACTAAAGGTAAAGGTCTTGATGACATCAGCGAAGTGCATAAAACAAATTGGTTTGCCCTTGCGACAAATAATATAAAAAGCTTTAAGAACCTTGCAGACGACACTGAGGCTCAATTTATAACATTATTAAAAGCAAAAATATCAAACACAAACACAACGCTTTATACCGGAATCATTGCACTTCTAATCATGATTACCATCGTTTTTTCTCTCACTTGGTGGCAAATAAAAGATCTAACTAAACGCGTAGCAAGTATTCGCAACCTACTAACCACCGTTTCTAGTGACGGCGATCTGACTATTCGCTCTGAAGATACTGCCACGGATGAAATTGGTACAATTTCATCGACACTCGATGAATTCCTTCATAATATTCAAGGCCTAGTAACAGATATAAAAAGCATCTGTATTGACCTTCAAACCCAATCCGATAGCGTGTCAGATGTTACTGAGAAAAATAAAAATTCAGTAGACTCACAACGAGAACAAACCCAATTATTGGCAAGTGCAATCACTGAAATGTCCGCAAGTTTTTCTGAAGTTGCGCGCTCCACTCATGATGCAGAACAGGCTTCAACAGAAGCCCAGAGTGCATGCATGGATGGTAAAAGTAGTGTTGATCAAACTTCTACTGCGGTTACCCAGCTATCAAATGAAATTGAAAAAGCAGAGCATACCATTGAAGAAGTTTCAGAAAACTGTAACCGTATTGGCTCAATATTAGACACAATTAGAGGTATTGCTGAACAAACCAATTTACTTGCACTTAATGCTGCAATCGAAGCGGCCAGAGCAGGCGAACAAGGGCGAGGGTTCGCTGTTGTTGCCGATGAAGTACGGTCTTTAGCACAACGTACACAGGAGTCTACTGAAGAAATCAACAACATGATTGTAGCACTCCAGCAAAGTTCATTGAACGCACGAGATACAATGTCAACCAGTCGAAATGTGGCCAACGATTGCTTAATGCACGCTAGCAATTCTGGCTCTTCAATGGAGAATGTCGATGAAACAATTAATCAGGTTCATAACCTGTCGACCCAAATCGCTGCGGCAACGGAAGAACAAACAGCCGTATCAAATGAAGTCACTCAAAATATTGTCACGATTTCAGACACGGCTGAAGACATCCTGGGTGCCGCTGAAGAAATCGAACAAGGTGGCCATGGTCTAAAAGATATGGCACAAAAGTTAAATGAAAGAGTTGAACGTTATCAGGTTTAATATTTAAATCACTCTTGCGCTCGTTCCCATATTTATTTCGGGAACGAGTATTTAAACAACAATAATTCTAACGATAACCATCGGTTAATGTTTTTAAGAAAGCAACCAGGTCTGCTTCTTCGGTTTCAAAAAGCGACAAGTCACCTAATAACTGTGTTTCAACATTTTCAGAAACTTCTGGCTCATCCCAACAACCAACAAAAGGAGAACTGCCACACTGATCAATAATGCGCGTATTATAAAAACGAACAACCTCTTCTAAGGTCTCGAACACACCATTGTGCATATATGGTGCTGTTAACTCGATATTCCTTAATGTCGGAACACGAAATTTTCCATTTTCACTACTTTCATTGACTACGCTACCTAGACCTAAATCAGGGGATGGTAATATTAAATTAGGATTAGAAGGCGTCCCGATATTCCGGTAAGTAAAATCTGACAATAGTGATTTTGACTCTACATTCTTTTGGTTTTCAGAATGACACTCAAAGCAAGAGGCACCGCCATTAAATAAATCAAAGCCCCGTTGCTCAGTAGCACTGAGGGATACTTCTCCCACCATGAAATAGTCAAATTTTGAAGTAAATGGCTGGAACTCTTCTGTGCTTTCATAAGCAGCAATTGCTTCTGCCACCTGATTATAAGCAGTCGATACATTATTTAAGCTTGAACTTCCGAAAACCTCCTTGAATAAGTCAGCATACGTCGCATTTGCAATTTTTGTAATAACAGCGCCTTCATCAGTATTATTCATTTCTTTCGGATTTAAGAAAGGTCCTTTAGCTTGAGAAGCTAGAGTATGCGCTCGTCCATCTAAAAACATACCACCAGTATATTTATTTTCTTGTGCGCCCGCATCGTAATTGAATTCTGGCACTAACGAGGCATAACTTGCAGTGGGCGCATTTCGATTACCAAATGCCCCCGTAGCACCTTCAGAAACCGGACTAAAAACAGTAACAGAACCATCAGCAAAGCCATGATCACTATCATGACAGGTAGCACATGACTGACCTACGGGCGTAGATAAATCAGTATCTTCAAATAATAACTCACCCAGTTCTACTTTTTTTGCTGCTAATGCTTGCTGCCTTAATACTGAATCTCCATCACTTCCCCCCCCACTGCTACCACAAGCTGTAAGCAGAACAAGCAAATAGCTTGAAAACATCAATTGATTCAAACGTGTCATATAAACTCTCCATATTCCATGACAAAAATTAGGTTTTGACAGAATCTCACATATAAAGTATCTAAATATACTTAAATAAAATCTATGACTTAGATCCGTGAAATATCAAAAAAAGGTAAAGAAATGAAACGTTTATTAACGGAGGGTAAGTTCTATGGCGGGAGCTGTACTCAAAAAATGACCGATCCTTTTATGGTCGGCCATTTTTGCATACTAAAGAAATATTAGCGCTCTAATAAAATACGCAACATTCTACGAAGAGGCTCAGCTGCCCCCCATAAAAGCTGGTCACCAACAGTAAATGCTGAAATATATTCAGGCCCCATTGTCAGTTTTCTAATGCGTCCGATTGGAACACTTAAAGTACCTGTTACTTTGGTTGGGGTAAGCTCTTCAATTGATTGATCCCGATCATTAGGAATCACTTTTACCCAGTCATTTGCTACTGCCAGTTTTGCTTCAATCTCTTCAACCGAAATGTCTTTGGTTAGTTTGATTGTTAAAGCTTGACTGTGACAACGCATTGCACCGATACGTACACATAAACCATCAATAGGAATCGGCGCATTTTCAATACCTAGTATTTTATTTGTTTCAGCACCCGCTTTCCACTCTTCACGACTCTGGCCAGATGGTAATTGGGTATCAATCCAAGGAATTAAGCTTCCTGCTAACGGAACGCCAAAATGATCTGTTGGGAACGTATCATTGCGTAAACGCTCGGCAATGGTCCGGTCAATTTCCAAGATCGCACTTGCTGGATCTGATAATGGCGCTTCAACCGTATTATAAATATCGCCCATTTGTGAGATTAACTCACGCATATTTTTTGCACCAGAACCTGAAGCAGCCTGATAAGTCATGGGAGAAACCCATTCAATCAAACCTTCAGCAAACAAGCCGCCTAGTGCAATTAACATTAAGCTAACAGTACAGTTTCCACCAATATAGTTTTTAGTTCCCGCATCTAATGCATCATCAATTACATTGCGATTGACCGGATCTAGTACGATCACTGAATCAGCTTCCATACGTAGTGATGAAGCTGCATCTATCCAGTAACCTTGCCAGCCTGATTCTCGTAATTTACTGAATACAGACTTAGTATAATCACCACCCTGACAGGTGATAATGATATCCATTTCAGACAATTCAGCAATGTCATTGGCATCTTTCAAGATTGATGCACCTTTACCCACATCCGGAGCTGCCTGCCCTGCTTGTGAGGTGGTAAAAAATATCGGCTCTACTTGATCAAAATCTTGTTCTTCGCGCATTCTCTGCATGAGCACAGAACCAACCATGCCGCGCCAGCCTACTAATCCTAATTTTTTCATAATTTATACTTCGATAATGATTTAAAGTTTATTTAACGCTTCAATGACAGCATCACCCATTTCAGCTGTTGTTACTTTTGTTAAACCTTTAGAGATGATGTCGGCAGTACGTAAACCTTGATCCAGAACATTACTCACAGCTTTTTCAATTAAGTCTGCTGCGGCATTCTCGTTCAAGCTGTAACGTAACATCATGGCAACCGATAGAATCGTTGCTAATGGGTTTGCAATGCCTTGTCCTGCAATATCGGGTGCAGAGCCATGACAAGGCTCATACATGCCTTTATTGTTAACATCTAATGATGCTGAAGGCAGCATCCCGATTGAGCCCGTTAGCATCGCAGCAGCATCTGACAGGATATCCCCAAACATGTTTCCGGTAACGACCACATCAAATTGTTTTGGCGCCCTTACTAGTTGCATCGCGGCATTATCGACATACATATGGCTAAGCTCTACATCCGGGTAGTCCTTTGCCATATCGTCCATAATTTCACGCCACAGCACCGTCACTTCAAGTACGTTTGCTTTATCAACGGAGCAAAGCTTTCCACCACGCTTTTGAGCAGCCTCAAATGCAACTTTACCGATACGACGAATCTCTGACTCACTATAAACGTAGGTGTTATAACCCTGACGCTCGCCACTCTCTAACACACGAACACCACGAGGCTGGCCAAAATAAATCCCGCCAGTCAGCTCTCGAACAATTAAAATATCTAGACCTGAAACAATCTCTGGCTTCAAGCTAGAGGCATCAGCTAACTGGGGGTATAGAATCGCGGGACGAAGGTTCCCAAATAATTCCAAGTTTGAACGTAAACCTAATAAGCCCTTCTCAGGACGTATTGCCATATCCAGTGCATCCCATTTTGGGCCACCGACAGCACCAAGTAGAATAGCATCAGCTGCTTTGGCTTTATCCAGCGTTGAATCAGGTAGTGGAACACCAAACTCATCGATTGCTGAACCGCCTACTTTAGCGTGGTCCAAATCCAGGTTTAAATTTAGCTTTTCATTTAATAAAACTAATACTTTCTCTGCTTCAGTTACGATTTCCGGCCCAATGCCATCGCCTGCTAGTAATAATACTTTTGACATATATTTTCCTGTGTATTTTTGAAAAATAGGTAATTTCTAAACAGACGGTTTCTGAACCGCTGGAATAGCATCAAATAACCATGGTGCTTGCGCACGACGCTTTTCTTCGTAAGTTTCAATAGCGTCAGCATCTTCCAGAGTCACACCAATTTCATCCAAACCATTTAACAAGCAATGCTTTCTAAACTTATCGACCTCAAAAGAAAAGCTCTGCTTGCTAGGCGTGGTAACTGTTTGGGCTGCCAAGTCAATTTCTAACTGATAACCTTCATTGGCAAATACTTCCTGAAATAATTGTTCAATCGTATCTTCACTCAAAACAATCGGTAATAAACCATTTTTGAAACAGTTGTTAAAAAAGATATCAGCAAAGCTTGAAGCAATTACACAACGAAAGCCGTAATCTTCCAAGGCCCAAGGCGCATGTTCTCGCGATGAACCACAACCGAAATTTTGGCGTGAGATCAAAATATTAGAACCGGCATAACGTGCCTGATTCAGTTCAAAATCTGTATTTAAAGGACGACCTTCACAACTCTGATCAGCTTCACCTTCATCTAAATAACGTAATTCATCAAATAAGTTCTGACCAAACCCTGTTCGTTTAATAGACTTAAGGAACTGCTTTGGAATGATCATATCGGTATCAATATTCGCACGATCTATCGGCGTAACAATACCTGTTAATTCGTTAAACTTTCTCATTATTCCCTCCTAAGCCTGATCTATTTTAGTAAGTTCAACATCACGAATATCAACAAAGTGGCCGGCTAGTGCCGCAGCCGCAGCCATTGCAGGACTCACTAAATGTGTCCGCCCACCAAACCCCTGACGACTTTCAAAATTTCGATTAGATGTCGCTGCACAGTGCTTACCTTGCTCGAGTTTGTCAGCATTCATTGCCAAACACATAGAACAGCCTGGCTCACGCCATTCAAAGCCTGCATCGGTAAATATTTTATCCAAGCCTTCTTTTTCTGCCTGTAATTTGATTAAACCCGAACCCGGTACAATTAAAGCCTGCGAGATACGCGCTGCAATAGCTTTACCTTTAACGACTTGCGCAGCCGCACGTAAGTCTTCAATGCGAGAGTTGGTACATGAACCAATAAAGACGCTATCAATCTGAATATCTTTAATCGACATACCTGATTTAAGATCCATATACGCTAAAGCACGCTCGATGCCTTCTTTCTTTACTGCATCGGTTTCATCTGCGGGGTCTGGCAAAATGCCATTAACAGGCAAAACCATTTCAGGTGATGTACCCCAAGTAACTTGTGGTAAAATTGCTGCACCGTCAATTTCAATAACACTATCAAAAATCGCATCGGCATCACTGTGTAGGTCTGACCAATTATCAACAGCAGCATTCCATTGTTCTGCTTTTGGTGCAAAGGGGCGCCCTTTAACATAATCAATCGTAGTTTGATCAACTGCAATCATGCCGGCTCGAGCTCCCGCTTCAATCGCCATATTACATACCGTCATTCGGCCTTCCATAGACAAGGCTTGAATCGCTTCGCCACCAAATTCTATGGCGCAACCTGTTCCACCTGCGGTACCCATTTTACCAATAATGGCTAAAACAATATCTTTTCCGGTAATACCTTGCTTAACGGTACCATTGACACGCACCAGCATATTTTTCATTTTTTTCTGGATTAAGGTTTGCGTGGCTAATACATGCTCTACTTCAGAGGTGCCAATACCATGCGCCAAAGCCCCAAAAGCACCATGTGTAGAAGTATGAGAGTCACCACAAACTACCGTCATGCCTGGTAGTGTTGCTCCCTGCTCTGGACCAACCACATGCACGATACCTTGGCGCGGGTCGTTCATTTTAAATTCCAGAACCCCAAAATCGTCACAGTTATCATCCAATGTACTAACTTGTATACGCGATACCTTGTCAGCAATTGAAGCAACACCGCCAGTCCGGTCTGTCGTTTGTACATTGTGATCAGGTGTCGCTAAATTTGCATCTAAGCGCCATGGCTGACGGCCAGCCAGACGTAAACCTTCAAATGCCTGTGGCGAAGTTACTTCATGCAATAGCTGTCGGTCGATATAAATGATTGAAGAACCATCTTCTCGCTCTTTCACCAAGTGGGCATCCCACAATTTGTCATATAAGGTTTTTCCAGCCATTTCTTTCTCCAGTAAACATACTTAAAAGGAAATAAAACACGTATGTAATTTCATTAAACGTATGCTACGCTTCAAGCTTGAATAAAACAAATTCATATTTTTTATCTATTATATTCCAAATTGGAATACTGCATTTTAAGAAGTAAATATTATGGATATAGACTCATTATTAGCCTTTGTTACCACAGTCAATGAAAAGTCATTTTCAAAAGCTGCTCATAAACTACACCTGACGCAACCTGCAGTTTCTAAGCGGATTAAAAACCTTGAGTCTCAATTAGACGTAAAAGTATTCGAGCGCTTACAGCGTGAAATCACTTTAACTGAAGCAGGTGAAATACTTCTTCCGCATGCCTTATCTGTCTTGCATGAAATAGATAACGCCAAGCATGCTATCCAGAATATTGATAATAAAGTTGCTGGTAATTTGCGTATTGTTGCTAGTCATCATATTGGTCTTCATCGATTACCCTTGATATTAAAAAAATTCAGTAAGCGCTTTCCTGATGTCGAATTGAAGTTGAATTTCCTCGACTCTGAAAGCGCATACCCTCTGCTCAAAGATAATCTGGCTGACATTGCTTTCATCACAATACCTGAAGAAGTGACCTTAATTGATCCTGTAAAGAAAGAGTTTAATTGCCACTTAATGTGGAATGACCCAATGAGCTTTATTTGTGGGCAGGGGCACCCGCTCAGTCAGTTAAAAAGTGTCATCCCGGAAGATTTGTCCAAACACAACGCAATACTCCCTTCTCAAAGTACCTTAACCTATCGTGTTGTCGAATCTATTTTTAAAGCGAATAAGTTGAAGTTGACCGCAAACATTCCGACCAATTATTTAGAAACAATGAAGATGATGGCCTCAGTCGGAATGGGCTGGTCAGTTTTACCCAACACAATGATTGACGATGAACTTTATGTTTTGCCACTTGAATATAAGCCGGTATCCAGAAAACTGGGAGCAGTAAGTTACCAGAAAAAGAGTTTGAGTAATGCCGCCAAAGCATTCATTGAGGTAGCTGAGTCGATTTGGAATAAGTAGATGAACTACCACTCAGCAGGTTAGATCTCTACACACCCATAAATTCAACAATGACAGTTTTAACAATAAAGCCAAATACACCGAAACCAAGTGCAAAAAATAATATAGCTGTACCAAATTTACCGGCATTCGATTTTTTCGCCAGATCCCAGACGATATAAGCCATATATAGTATTAATGCTGTAATACAGACATATAGCGAGATGCTTTCAAAAGTTTCAACAGTCATAGGTTTTAATCAGCAATATTAAAGGTGGCGGCAGTATAACGATAAGAGTTAGAGTATTCAGACTATTTCGTCTGTTTTGTTGTTGTTATAATACTGCTTAACTAAAATTTCTGGGCTAACACCTCTCGCATAGGCGGCTCGAAGCTTCCACATAAGCCATACAGTTTTAATTACCCCTTCTTTTTCCCACTTTCTAGCGGAAGTTGTTACTGGCTTATCAATACAAAAAGGAAGACTTATTTTTTTTAATCTACATGTTAAATCAACATCTTCCATTAAAGGTTGCTGAGTATACCCATTGATTTGTTCGAATAGATCACGCCTTAAAAAAATGGCTTGATCGCCCGTTGAAATTGACGTTAACCTTGAACGATGATTGATGAACCATGAAATTATTTTATATGGCCATGCAGGATTATTAAGACACACATCAAACCGTCCCCATTGAAGCGGACTGATAGAGAAACTTTCTAGCTCTTTTAAAGCGCTTTCAGGTAATAACGTATCCGCATGCAAGAATAATAAATTTTCACCTGTTGCTAGTTTTGCACCTGCATTCATTTGGAGTGCTCGACCTTTTGACGAACGAATCAAATACAGGTTTGCTTTGGCATTTTCCAAGACCTTTAACTGTGCGAAATTATTATCCTGACTACCGCCATCGGCGATAATCACTTGGTTATCTTCTCCAACAAATTCAAGCAATTGTTGTACAAAATCAACAAGCCCCTCGCCTTCGTTCAAAACAGGCACGACAACACTTAGTAAAGGTGTGTTCACTTGAAACACCTATTCAAGCGCACCGCCACAACTACTCCCTTGTCCAGCTGTACAGCCATAACAATGTTCAGCGACAGCAATTTTTAAACCAGTCAAATCAGCGTCTAACAACTTAGACAGATGCAGTTTTTTATCCACGGAATCACTTGCAATAATATCGGTGGAGCCATTTAATTGCATTGGCACCATCAGCATCTGGTTAAAATCACAATCATAAACAAAACCCTGCCAATCAATACTCATAATCGTTCTGCACATGACTGATTTCAGGTTATCAGCAGAGTAAGAAGCCTTCAGCAGTGCCATATAGCTTTCAAATTCACCTTTAGAAACCAGAACACTGCCAAACCTGCTAATAGGCATATTTGTTATCGTAAACAACTCATCAAACAGGATATCAAAATGCTCCGCCAACTCTCTTTTATAATCATCTTCGAGTTGTTTTTGCGGTGGTGGTAAAAATGGACCGACAGGATTATAAACCAAACTCAGCTTTCTATTTTCATGCCCTTGACCATAACCAAGTTTATTCAGCATCTGAAGGGCCTGCATGCTGCCATCAAAAACGCCTTTTCCCCGCTGCTTATCGACATTATCTTGGGTATAGCAAGGTAAAGACGCGACAATTTCAACTTCTTGTTCTGCTAAGAATTCTGGTAAATCTTCATAACCTGGCTCTTGTAAAACAGTCAGATTACAGCGATCCATAACGTGAATCCCCATGGATCTGGCTCGTTGAACCAAATACCTGAAATGTGGGTTCATTTCTGGCGCCCCACCCGTTAGATCAAACATTTTAACGCCATGTTTTTGCGCATATTCAAACACTAAATCTATCGTTTCGCGTGTCATGAGCTCTTTACGAGTTGGTCCTGCATTAACATGACAATGCGTACAACTTAAATTGCATAAATAACCAAGATTTAGCTGTAAAGTTTCAAGCTTAGCTCTTCGCAAAGACGGGAAGTCCGATGACATTAACATCGGGCGGGTATCTAACATACGAAACCTTCTTCAAAATAACATGTAAAACACAATAGACGACGAGTATGACAGATACACCTATAAAAGGTTCAATCTAATGATGCAGTATTCTTTATATTCTAACCAAGCCAGAGCCATAGCGTTATCATCTGTAACGCAAACAATAGCGCCGACGCCCCTTGCCAAAATAATAAAGGATTTCTTTGTGAGATAGGTATATGTGATTTATCCATAAACTCGGTATTAGGATGCTCTAAATCATACACAAATTCAGATAGAGCGTCGTAGCGCAAATCTGGCGATATTTGTAAGGCTTTTTTAAGCGTGCCGTCCATCCAAGCTGGAACCATCGGGTTAATATCTCTCGCTGGACGATAATCCAGACGATAGAAATCATTTGTCGACTGACAATCATCAAATTTTTCACCGTAAGGAAAGTCACCCGTCAACATTTCATACATAACAAATGAGATAGAAAACATATCCGATTTTAACGAACTACGACGACGAAGCTTATACTCAGGTGCGCCATAAGTTTCAGTACCTAAAGCAATATCTCGTTCAAAGGCGGTCTCAATTTCTGCAACCCCGGAAATATAACAGGAACCGAAATCAATCAAGGTGACATGGTCATCCTGCCCAATAATTATATTGTCTGGTTTTATGTCTTGATGAAGAGTTTCTTTCCGGTGTAGCGCCCTCACCCCTTTTACCACCTGACGAATTATATTTACGACACGGTCAACACTTGGTTTAGGGTTTTCCTTCATCCATTCACTTAAAACCTGTCCTTCAACAAATTCACATACGTAATATAAAAAATTCTGGGGGCGATCATCTTCATAAATTTTTACGACATGATTACTTGAAATACGACCGGCTATCCAAGGTTCCATGACAAATCGCTCTTTATAGGCAATATCTTCATCATAGTTAAGAGAAGGTGTCTTCATGACATACTTGTGTTGTGTTTTCACATCTTCTACTAAATATACCTGAGAGCGATTACTGGCATGTAATTCGGATAGAATTCGGTAGCCATCTATGATCATCGAAGAGGATAAAAAAGGAGGAAAAGGTAAATCCGAAAGTTTAACGTATGTATCATCAGCATTAGGGTCAGGCAATTCATCAACAAGAATAAGCTGGCAACTGACGTTATCATCACTCTCATTAGATAATGCAAGCGAATTCAAGTTCTCACAACAAGCTTGTAAATCTGGTTTGTCATGCCGCATCAAATCAGACAAGACCTGCTTTATGTGCCCTCTTTTAATAAAGTCATGTACGCCGTCAGTACTTAAAAAAAACAGATCACCCACTCGAACCTCTTCGGAGTAATAATCCACATCAAGCATCAGGTCCATACCCATTGCTCGAGTAAGATAGGTTGAATCTTTGCTGACCCTCGCTGAATGGTCATGTGTTATTTGCTCAAAATCCCCTCCCTTATCAGAAGCACGAAACCGGTACACCCGGCTATCTCCAATATGAAATATGTGTGCAATTCGGGACTTGATTACCATTGCTGATAAAGTACTAATATAGCCATGTTCTGCAGAATGGTATCCAATACCTTGCCCGTACAACCAACGATTCAATGCAGTTAGTATTCTTTGCGCTGAGGTTTTTACCGTCCAGGAGTCAGGTGTACTGAAATAATCGCTCAAAAAGTTCTTCACGCAGGTTTCGCTTGCTTCTTTTCCAGCTTCAGCACTGCTTACACCATCAGCAACAATGGCAACCATGCCTTTCACCGTAAGTACCGGTTCTTCTGGTATATAAAAACCAACAGAATCTTCATTCTGATGCTTTAAACCTTTATTGGAAACCTGTCCAACACTGACGCTTAAGCCACTCGTTAAATGCATGTACTCTTTCACCTGATGACGATTAAGGAATTATTAGTCATTCACATCATAAATATTTCTTATCATTCTTATAAAGCAAAGCAATATACACTCCACCTTTTCAGAATATGTAGAAAAGATGCATTTATACACCTCAATTCGCTTAATCATATAATATTTACACTTAAAGTGTGACATGACTAAAATATACCAAAAACCTAACGCACCATTGTTGAGCACTTAAATCGAGCACTACATTTTAAGTGCACCAGAATAATTCATATCAAGCTCATTAATCAAACAAAAACTCATATAAAACCCCAATCATACACTCTGATTAATACTTATAATACAACCACTTAACTACAGGAAACAATTATTGGCACGAGTAATGCTTTAATCCAATCAACCGCTTCTCAATACTTCAATTTATACGAAGCATAATGCAAAAGTTTCTATTAAAAGAAATACCGCATGAGAACACTGTGAGTTAGACATACGAGGCAAATATGAACAAGATTAAAGTAGTAGTCGTCGGTAACGGCATGGTAGGTCATCACTTTGTTGACCAAATGATTACATCAGATGTTAATGCTGAAATAACAGTTCTCGGTGCAGAAACCCGACCAGCTTATGACCGTGTACATCTATCAGAAGTTTTTAGCGGTAAAGAGCCAAAAGATCTCGCACTAACAAGCAGGGAATTTTACAAAGATAATAATATTGTCGCTCACTTTGGTGATGCAGTCACTGACATCGATCGTGATAAAAAACAGGTTGTGACAGAAGGTGGTCGAACATTTTCTTATGACAAACTTATTTTAGCAACAGGTTCATATCCATTTGTTCCACCTGTTAAAGGCTCTGAAAGAAAAGAGTGCTTAACCTACCGAACTATTGATGACTTGGGTGAAATAAAATCTGATTCACAAAGCTCTAAGATAGGTGTTGTAGTAGGTGGAGGCCTGTTAGGACTTGAAGCGGCCAACGCGCTTCTTAACTTAGGTCTGGAAACACATGTTGTTGAATTTGCACCCGGCTTAATGGGGGTTCAACTTGATGATGGCGGTAGTAAGATGCTTCGCCGAAAGATCGAGGGCCTAGGTGTAAAGGTTCACACTTCTAAAGCCACCACACTGATCGACGATAAAAGCAAAACAACTAAACTTCGTATGAATTTTGCTGATGAAACACACCTTGATACCGACATGATCGTTTTTTCAGCCGGAATTCGTCCATACGACCAATTAGCTAAAAAAGCTAAATTAGAAGTGGGTGAACGTGGTGGTATCGTAATTGATTACAACTGCCGTACAAGCGACTCAGATATTTTCGCCATTGGTGAATGCGCCCTTTATGGCAACATGATTTACGGTTTGGTTGCTCCAGGCTACCGAATGGCAGAAGTTGCTGTTCAGCAATTTAGTGATGTTGAAGAAAAGCCTTCTTTCACGGGTGCCGACATGAGCACCAAACTAAAACTATTAGGTGTAGACGTTGGTTCGATTGGTGATGCTCACGGCCGAACTGAAGGCTCAATCACCTATGTATTTAGTGATGAGAAAGCAGAAATATACAAGCGAATTACAGTCAGTGAAGATGGAAAACTATTATTAGGTGCAGTGCTAATTGGTGATTGCTCCGATTACGACACACTACTTCAGTACTTCTTAAACCAAATCGAGTTACCTGAAAGCCCTGAAAATATGATTTTGCCTGCCACTGACGGTGCAGGAGCTCCAACCTTGGGTGCTTCAGCCCTTCCTATGGAAGCAACAATCTGTTCATGTCATAACGTAAGTAAAGGTGACATTTTCAATGCGATTGATGCGGGTTGCTGCAGTATTGGTGATGTAAAAGGTGAAACAAAAGCTGCTACAGGCTGTGGTGGTTGTGCGGCTTTAGTTAAAAATGTTGTCGACAGCGAAATGGAAGCCCGCGGCCTTACCGTCGACAAAAGTATTTGTGAGCATTTCCCCCACACTCGTGAAGAGCTATACCACCTTATCAAAGTTGGTGAAATCAAGTCTTTCGATTCACTAATTGAAAAGCACGGCAAAGGGTTTGGTTGTGAAATTTGTAAGCCTGCTGTCGGCAACATGTTAGCGTCTACCTGGAATGATTATATTCTTGAAGACCAACACACTGGGCTTCAAGATACTAACGATACTTTTTTAGCCAACATGCAAAAAGATGGCACTTACTCTGTTGTACCGCGCGTTCCTGGTGGAGAAATTACACCAGAGCAACTCATTGCTATTGGACAAGTAGGCCAGAAATATAAACTTTACACCAAGATTACCGGCGGCCAGCGTATTGATTTATTTGGCGCTAAGTTAAATGACTTACCAGAAATCTGGAAAGAGTTAATCGATGCTGGGCTAGAAACCGGTCACGCTTACGGCAAATCATTACGTACTGTTAAATCTTGTGTTGGATCAACCTGGTGTCGTTACGGCGTTAAAGACAGTGTTGGCACTGCCATTGATATTGAAAACCGCTACAAAGGCCTACGCTCACCTCACAAACTAAAAATGGCTGTTTCAGGTTGTACTCGTGAATGTGCTGAAGCACAAAGCAAAGATGTCGGCATTATTGCAACTGAAAATGGGTGGAACCTATATCTTTGCGGAAACGGCGGTATGAAGCCTCGTCATGCAGACTTATTTGCTACAGACCTATCAACTGAAACTTTGATTAAATACATCGACCGCTTCTTAATGTTTTACGTTAAAACAGCCGATCGCTTACAACGTACTTCTGTTTGGATGGACAACCTTGAAGGCGGTTTAGACTACCTAAAAGAAGTTGTGATTGAAGACAGCTTAGGCATTGCTGATGAACTCGAGCAACAAATGTCACTTGTCGTTGATACGTATCAGTGTGAGTGGAAAACTACTATTGAGAACGAAGATAAGTTAAAGCGTTTCAGACAGTTTGTTAACTCAAACGAAGAAGATAATAACGTGGTATTCGTTCAAGAGCGTGGTCAAATTCGCCCAGCTAGTGAAGATGAAAAAATTAAACTTATCGCGAAGTCAGCTTAAGTCTGTCAGTTAACAAGATCTAGAAGGATAAACACATGCCAGTTAATCAAGTTGTATGCAGTAAGAATGATTTAGTAGAAAACTCAGGTGTTTGTGCGCTGGTAAAC
>CAJWBJ010000064.1 GCA_913020495.1 uncultured Oleiphilus sp. | reverse complement strand
ACATTTTCTTCCATTTCGTGACAGCTGATACAAAATTCCAGCGTATTAGTGGCTTCCATTGCAGTATTAAAACCACCCCAGAAGATCACCCCGACCAACATGAAAAATAACGCGGCGGTCACTGTTGCGCCATACATTATCTTTTTAGACATCAGGCCTTTGAGTTTTTGTGCTGCACTCATTGAAGAGACTCCCTAGAATTTTAATTCCATAAAATTCATTAAATATGATGAGAGAAAGGAAGAGAGCAAAAGCTCTCTTCCTTGATACTAGTTATTTTGATAACTAGGTTTTGTGGTTTGCTCGGTTATAAACGTTGAACTTACCAGTTGGTGTAGTCAGACCTTTAATACGCTTAATCTCTTTAAGCGTTTTCGCATCATAAACTACGATTTCACCTGTTGGATTACTGTTATCGGTACGATTCCATACAGATACCCAAACTTCAGATCCGTCTTTATTGAACTCCATATGAAGTGCAACTTTGCCGTCTTCTTCTGTTACACGAATTGTTTTCACAATTTCATGTGTATCTTTGTCGATAACCTGAACACTCTGCTGAATTTCCACTTCTGGATGCTTCAGCTGATCTGCCCAAACAAATTGCGAGTCAGGGTGAGTTCGAATAAACGCACCAGCACCATCGGTTTCAACTGTGTAGCAAAGTTTCCATGCTTGATCAGGATGGCCAATTGGATCATTACCCCAAACAGACACTTCACCAATTCCTAAGTGAGTGGTCGCGCCAACAGGGCCACACTTCTTATCAATCCAGTTTGCACCAGGACCTGGGTGAGGCAACTTAGCCACGTCGATCATTTTCTCTAACTTACGTTCTTTCGTATCAACAACAACCATCTTATTCGATGCGTTAGCTGCGATTTGGAAGTAACGACCCGTTGGATCAAAGAAACCATCGTGCAAGAACTTAGCAGAATCGATTTGATCGATACGTAAGTTGTTTATGTCGCTGTAATCAACTTGCCACATTTGACCTAGTTCTTTTATTGCCACCATCCAAGTTGGCTCATTAGGCGTAGTGTAGATTGCTGCTACGCGTGCTTCGTTGACGTATTCACCATCAACATTCACACCACGAGAGGAAACAACTTTTAATGGCTCAAGCGTTTCCGCATCCATGATAACGAAATGTGGTGGCCAGTAGCCGCCAGCAATAACGTATTTCCCATCACCCGATACAGCAATATCACGTGCGTCATATGCCATTTGAGTTTCTGCAACTAACATTTTGTCAGGTGTTTGCCATAGATCGATCTTGTTTACTTTTCCGTCACGACCAATGGTGTACCAGAAACGACCAATTGCATCATCTGGGTGACCCGTCTTATGGTGCTCTGTACCTTTGATAACGTGAACGGCGTAACCCGTGTCGATATGCGCCACGATTTCATGCTTATCGCCATCAATGATTGCAGCTTTACCCGCATCACGCTCGATAACCACAAAGAAGTTTTCCCAGTTTCGACCATGTAGTGGTTTGCTTGGGTAATCTTTTGGTGCGATATACTCCTTAGTACGATCTTTCATCATTTGAAGAGACATTTCAGGCGGTACAGGAGGTTCCATCTGAATGTACTTAGCAAGAATATCAATCTCTTCTTTGCTGAAAAGATCATCAAAGTTATTCATTCCGCCTTCAGTACCTAACTCGATAATTCGAGACAGACGCTTCGTGCCTTTCTTCAAGGTATTTTCAGGCTCCAGATTTTTACCTGTTGCACCCTTACGTAAAACACCGTGACAACCAGCACAACGTTGGAAATACATTGTTTTTGCTTTTTCGAAATCAGCCGGACTTAAAGTCGGTGCAGTATTAGTTGCGGCATTTGCTGCGCCACCACCAACACCCATGGCTAATACTAAAGCTGACATTGCTAGTTTAATTTGTTTCATCTATAGCAAACTCCTATTTTTTCGCCTTTATTTTCAAAAAATGGCCACCTACTACCTACCTTGCTCATTTTCAGCTTTTAGTGGGTATACGTGTCAAAATGACCTGCTTACTTGACCTTAGTCAAACAGCAAGGAATTCTTCACTGCCATAATTTCACTCGACATTAGTGACGAGTACTTATTACTAAACAAGATTCGTACCATCACGCAACACACTGATATATAAAGATTTTATTGATTACACAATCGTAATGACCACTTTAAGAAGTTGTCATTCAGACAAAATCGAGGTTGGTATGACAACAAAAAGCGCGCTTATTGATACGATCACCATGATCATTTCAGACTTGCCAAAAGATCTTCCTGCTCAACAACGTTATCAACGGCTTTTAACGGGATTGCATAAAGTTTTTCCTTTTGATGCGGCTGCCGTTCTAAAACTGGAAGGTCAGTTTTTACGCCCGCTGGCCATGATTGGTTTAAGTGACGATGTATTGGGTCGGCGTTTCGCAATAAATGAACACCCCCGGTTTCAACAAGCACTTCAATCCAGAAGCCCATTACATTTTGAAGCCAATTCTGACTTACCTGACCCCTATGACGGTTTAGTTGAAAATATCGACCACCAACTCGATGTTCATGACTGCATGGGTATTTCTCTTTATATTGATAATGAGCCATGGGGCCTCCTCACTTTAGATGCAATGGAAGCAGGTTCATTCGATAAAATTGATATTGACGAATTAAGTACTTTTACACGCTTAACCGAAGCATCTGTCAAAGCAGCCGAGAGGATTAAAGTAATGGGAGCACAAGCGAAACATCATAAGTTAGTCAGCCAAACACTAGTCGCTGAAACGCCCAGTGAAATTATTGGCCGCAGTGAGTCTATGCTGAAGTTAAAAAATGAGCTAAACATTGTTGCTCAATCTGAATTAACAGTACTCGTAACGGGTGATACAGGAGTAGGTAAAGAATTAGTCGCACGTCAGGTACACATGCTTTCCCCCAGAAACCAAGGCCCACTGATTTACGTGAACTGTGCAGCGCTCCCTGAAAATATCGCAGAAAGCGAACTTTTCGGTCATGTAAAAGGTGCTTTTTCTGGCGCAGTTTCAAGCCGTGCAGGAAAATTTGAAATTGCTGATGGAGGTACTTTATTTTTAGATGAAATTGGTGAGCTACCAATTTCTATTCAACCTAAACTACTGCGAGCCCTACAAAGCGGCGAAATACAGCGTGTAGGTTCAGACCGAAACATCCAAGCCAATGTACGTATCGTTGCAGCCACTAATCGAGATTTAGAAAATGAAGTTGCTGAAAACCGTTTCCGTTCAGATTTGTTCCACCGTTTAAGTGTTTACCCGATTTGGGTTCCACCATTAAAAGAGCGTGGGCATGACATTTTATTGCTGTCTGGCTACTTACTGGAAATGAACCAAAAACGTTTAGGTGTACAAGGCCTTAGGCTAACACCTGATGCAAAACAAACACTGATGAACTACACCTGGCCAGGAAATGTACGCGAACTGGAACACATGCTCAGCCGCTCTGCCTTAAAAGCCATTTCTGAACAAGGTCGAGATCAACGTTGCATTAGTATCAATTCGACTCATTTAGACATCAAGCTTAATGGTGAAACTGTCAAAGCACAGAATACTGAGAAATCGCCACTCAGTATGACTAATACAACGGCTCCGAGTGATGATGCACTATACTTTACGGCTAAAGGATGTTTAAAAACAGCTTTGGATGAGTTTCAGCGAAGCTTCATTGAAGCGGTGCTGGAACGACATAAAGGCAATCAAGCTTCTGCTGCTCGAGAGCTTGGTGTGAACAGAAGTAATTTTTACAGATTGATAAAGCGGTTAAGTGTTTCTTAACATTTAACCGTAATCATTTTCCATAAAGGTACGTTGAATTTCTTCAATCTCAACTTTACTATTTAATAAAGCGTCAACACATTGTGGATCAAATTGCTTTCCCGACATTTCTTGTAGTTTTTGGTAGGCTTGTTCATTCGTCCACGCTTTTTTATAAGGACGTTCGCTGGTTAATGCATCGAAAACATCTGCAACAGTGACAATTCGGGCTTCTATAGGAATTTGATCACCTGATAAACCTTCAGGATAACCACTGCCATCAACATATTCATGATGATAATTTGTGATGTTTCTAAGCATATCAACAAAGCCGACACCATTTAGCCCATAATTCTCTAATAATAAATCGATCAGCTCACGCCCATCACCCGGATGACTTTGCATAACACTGAACTCTTCGCTGGTAAGTTTGTCAGGCTTTAAGAGGATTCGATCAGGGACTTTAATTTTTCCTAGGTCATGTAAAGGGGCAAACAGGTAAATATGCTCAATATATTGATCATCAAAATTAAATTTTGGTGCAAGAGTTCTAGCTATCAAACGTGTATATCGAGACATTCTCTCTAAGTGTGAGGCTGTTTCCGGGTCTCTTGAGTGCGTGATGTTTAAGGCCGATTTAACCGTTGCTAACAATGTTCTTATATTCGCGCGTTCATTATAAATGAGCAGCGTGATCATATGACTGACCATATCGAGTTCAATCATGACATGCTCATTAAAGACATCTTTTTCAAGAGCATTAAAAAAAACAAAACCAAAAAAGTGATCATTAACAATCATTGGCAAGGTATAGCTGGATAAATAACCTGCGTCTAGCAATGCTTGGGTATGACGTTTTTGTGAGTCATGGAGCTGAGTCAGGTCATTGATGACTCTTGGCTCAGATGCTTCGAGAATTTTTTTTAGGTATGTCGTGTCAGATAATTTAGCTTGGTAGTTCTCGAGCGGGTTTTCATCTTCACCACAGTATAGAAAGGTTTTAAGCAGGTCTGTGTCGCTGTCATAAAGCACGACAGCAATTCTGGAAATAAAGGGGTGATGTTGTTGTGTCACTTGATGAAGTGTCTTTAACTTCTCAGCAATAGACAGCTTTTCATTTATCTTATTTAAGGCGTCTTTATGGTGTGGCATCAGTACGTGTCTCAATAAGCTCAGAAAGTTAAACTTTAGATAACTAAACTATAGCAGAGCAATCGAGAATGTAGTTATTTCTAGATACTAAAGCTAGAACCGCAGCCACACGTCGTTTCTGCATTAGGATTCGTAACCGAAAACTGTGAACCTTTCAGGCCTTCCGTATAATCAACAGTCGCCCCGACTAGATATTGATAACTCATCGCATCAACCACCAGATTCACGCCTTGATTACTAACTATAGTGTCATCTTCAGATTGTTCTTCATCAAAGGTGAAGCCATATTGAAAACCCGAGCAGCCACCACCCGTCACATAGACTCTTAAATGCAAGTCAGGGTTACCCTCTTCGTCTACTAAATACTTGACTTTATTAGCCGCAGCATCCGTAAAAACTAAGGGGGATGGCATGTGGGATTGGACGACACTCATCTAGGCTCCGGGGACTTGAATAATCAAAAATAACAACAGATTGTTAATTATCCAATTAACCTAGTAATTTAGTCAACTATTTTGCTGTATTTGAACTGGAAACTGAGCTAATAGCTGAATTTGAGTCTAATTCTGCAGGTGAACTAATCGCTTTTAAAGACACTTGCTCCGGTAAGGACTCTGTCTCATTTTCGTTGCCATCATGATGTTTGATAGATACGGGCTCTTTATGGTGAACAAGATTACCATTCACTTCAGCTCCCATAGCCATTTCAATCAAGTGGTAATAAACATTACCTTTGATTGAGGCATTAGCAGCTAGCTCAATATGCTTAGACGCATAGACATCACCATGAACGGTTCCATTAACGATGATATGCGGCGCGATAACATCACCATCTATTTCGCCTATGTCACTGATACGTACGATGGCTTCACTGTCTTCTTCAGCACGAATTGTTCCACGAACTAAACCATCAATGTGCAAACCGCCAGAAAATTGAAGATCCCCAACGATTTGGGTTTTTTTCGAAACCAAGGTATCAAAGTGAGTCGTGGTACTTTGGTGCTGCTTACTTTTACTTTTTTTATTTCCCCACATTTTATTTCTCCGATACCTATAATAATTGTGTTACCACTTAATGGTTGATGAGCGTTTGCCATTCAAAGCTTTGTTCCAAGCGTGAGGCTTTTTTGCCCTTTGATTGCGCGACGACCTGTATACTTTCAGGTACTAGCCCTTCTGGAAGAATTAACTCACCACTTAGATCCTGAAAATACTTAAATTTAAACTTTATCCCTAGTTCTTTCTGTTCTGAAATATCTCGCAATGGGATGATTTTCTTTTTATCACCTTGCATACCAATTAAATTAACGGCCACAATACCTTTTACATAAGCTTTATTATCAGCGACTTGTGCTAATACTATTTTATATGCAAAGCGATTTTTAATCGCACCCGCTTTAATCTCAACTTTTTGAACTTGCAAACCTTTTGCATTGTCAGAAGGAGCCATAATGTTTTGATAAAACGAGACATCGGTTTCTAACTGCGAGATTGACGATTTATAATTTCGAATTGTTTCCTTTATTTCTTCCTTCGCCAAGTCATCAATGGCGCGGCCACTTTCTAGGTTAGCAACCTGTTGACGCAGCTTAGCTTCACTTTCTTGTAACATCTCATAATCATTAGAAAGCTCAGTAAGCTTAGTCACGACCCGATTGTGCTGATAGCGACTTTGGTAATCACCAAGTAAAAAACAGACTGCACCAATCACGACAACGCCCGTCAAAAACACTAAACGACGTTTTCGCTTAATCCCCGGTTTATGCTTTACCACTATCAGTTTATCTTGAGCTTTGCGATTTGCCATTTATTTTCCTTTGAATAAGACGCACGTCCCTAAAAAACAACTCTTTACACGATTAATTTATGGCATCAACGGCACTTGGTTAATGCCTGCTTGTTCATCCAAGCCAAACATCAAATTCATGTTTTGAACTGCCTGACCAGAAGCCCCTTTAACAAGGTTATCAATCACAGATAGTACAATAATGGTATTACTATCAGCTTGTTGGTGCAGTGCGATACGACAGTAGTTTGAACCTTTGACGCTACGCGTTTCTGGTAACGACCCCAAAGGCATTACATCAACAAAAGGTTCATTCTCATAGCGTTTTTCATATAGCGCCTGTATTTTTTCCAAAGGCAAATCGCTCGTTAATTCAGCATATAAAGTTGCTTCTATTCCTCGAATCATAGGAACTAAATGTGGAACAAAGGTCAATGAGACTTCACTTTCACTAAAGCCATTCAAACCTTGACGTATTTCAGGGCTATGACGATGACCGGAAGCACCATATGCTTTAAAGCTGTCAGCACATTCTGATAGCAAGGCACTGACATTTGCAGCACGACCCGCACCACTCACGCCTGATTTTGCGTCTGCAATTAAGCGACTTGTATCAACAAGATTATTCTCAAGTAAGGGTAAAAAACCCAATTGAATCGCGGTTGGGTAACAACCAGGGCATGCTATTAAGTTAGCATCTTTAATCGTTGCTCTGTTTACTTCAGGCAAGCCATAAACCGCATGTTCAATAAGTTCCGGGCAACCATGAGGCTGGTTATACCATTTGGCCCATAAATCGGAATCTTTCAATCTGAAGTCAGCAGAGAGGTCAATCACTTTTAAACCTGAATTAATGAATTCAGGCATCATGGCTTGTGCAACACCATGTGGCGTGGCAAAAAATACCACATCACATTCAGCTAAAATTTTAATACTTGGGTCAGTGAATTTCAGGTCATTATAAGCACGTAAATGTGGAAACCTGTCTGAAACGGCTTTACCTGCTTCGGAGCGCGAAGTCACCACAGATACCTCTACATCAGGATGCAAGGCTAATATACGTAATAACTCTGAACCGGTATAACCTGTTGCGCCTACAATTCCTGCTTTAATCACTTCAAACCTCGTCTTCTCAATGTGTAATCAATAATAGATGGCAAAGATTATACCACGCTCTTTTCATTCAACAGTGAAGAACAAATAAAAAAGAATTTATGCCTATTTTTTTGCATATAGAGACTCATTTACTATAAGCGAGTAGAATCATTCAAATGCTCTAATTCTTAATGAAGAACAATTCTTTTTATGTCAACCAAAGCATCTTTCAAAGAGACATTCGAAAATTATAAACGTCTATTTCGCCATAAGCTTTCAGGTGTTGATGCGCTTCCCCAGCTCTCAATTTTAGGCTTAATTTCCGGCACCATTACCGCGGGTGTAATTTTATTATTTCGTTTATTAATTGAATGGCCGCTTGCCCAGTACCTTCCAAATGGTGACCCTGAGAATTTTGAAGGTTTATCTAGCTTAATGCGTGCTGTTCTGCCGATTAGTGGCGCGATATTAATCGGTTCCATCTGGTATCGCTTACAAATAAGCCAGCGAAAGGTGGGCGTGGCATTTGTCATGGAGCGCTTAAACTACCACCAAGGCTATATCACCTTCAAAAGTTTCATTATGCAGTTTATTGGCGGTGTATTAACGATTTTAAGTGGGCAATCCGCAGGTCGTGAAGGGCCTGCAGTTCATTTAGGCGCTGCTTGTTCGAGCCTAATGGGACAATATTTTAAATTGCCAAACAATAGTATTCGAACACTCATTAGTTGTGGTACTGCCGCAGCAATTTCTGCTTCATTCAATACGCCAATTGCCGGAGTTATTTTTGCTATGGAAGTCGTAATGATGGAGTACACAATTGCTGGCTTTACACCCGTTATTTTGGCTTCTGTTGCAGCAGCAATTATCACTCAGACTGTCTACGGCGCTGATCCTGCATTTTTAGTCCCTCAATTAAATATGAACTCTTTAGCAGAGGTACCCTACATTATTCTTTGCGGCATCATCATTGGTATTGTTTCTGCCGCTTTCGTTAGTTTGTTGCAACGTGCGATGCGTTTTACTGAACATGACATCTTTTTCCGTATTTTAGCTGCTGGCGCTATAACAGCAGCAACTGCAATAATGTTTCCACAAATAATGGGTGTCGGTTACGATACGGTTAATCAGGCTTTATTAGGTGAGTTTGGCTTATTGATGCTATGCGCCATTGCCGCTGCAAAAATCGTTGCCACCTCAATTAGTGTGGGCTTGGGTATGCCTAACGGACTTGTCGGCCCAACTTTATTTATTGGCGCAACTGTTGGTGGCGCATTAGGCTTAATTGCGCAGTGGACAATGCCTTCAATTGCCTCATCGCCCGGTTTCTATGCCATGCTGGGAATGGGAGCAATGATGGGGTCAGCACTTCAGGCCCCCTTGGCTGCCCTGCTTGCCATTCTTGAACTGACCCAAAATCCAAATATCATTTTGCCTAGCATGTTGATCATTGTTGTTTCCAGCATGGTGGCCAGCGAAGTATTTAAACAGAAGTCAGTATTCTTAACTATTTTAAAAGAGCAAGGGCTTGATTATTATAATAGCCCTGTAACACAGGCGCTTCGACGCGTTAGTGTTGGTGCAATTATGACCAGACAAATATGCCGTTCTGATAAAATTATTCGTTTTGAAGAAGCCAAAGAATATTTACGACAAGAACCAAAATGGATTTTAATTGATGGTAGTGAAGGCAAACCGGTTTCTTTATTACCAATAGTTGATTTAGCGCATTACCTTGAAGAAAATGAACTGCTATTTTTAGAGGCTGAAGAAGATGACCTTAAAGAGCGCTTACTTATTAATTTACTTGAGATTCCCGCACAACGAAAAGATCTTGCACCCTTATATTTTCAAGCAACACTTCAAGAAGCTTTAGATAAGTTCGCAGAGTCTAAAACAGAGGCTTTATATGTTGAGAGGACAAGTGCCCCCATGATTACTCGCGTGCTCGGTATCGTCACTCGGGCTGACATCGAAAATTATTATCAATATAAAAGAGGATAATTATGCTCTGGGTTAAAGCATTTCATATCGTTGCAGTGGTTTGTTGGTTCGCTGTTTTATTCTATCTACCAAGGTTATTTGTTTATCATAGCCAAACAAAAGATAGTGCTGGCATAGAGCGTTTTAAAATAATGGAACGCAAACTCTACCGTGGAATTGGTACACCATCAATGATAGCCACTTTAATATTAGGCGCTTGGTTACTGAGTTATAACGTTAGCGGCTATATGCAGAGTGGGTGGTTTCTCGCCAAGATTACTCTTATCATAGCCCTTGTCGCTTACCATATTTATTGCGGAGAGTTATTAAAAGCCTTTGCATCTGATGAGAACCAGAAAGGTCATGTATTCTATCGCTGGTTCAATGAGTTTCCTGTTCTGCTTTTGATTGGAATTGTTATTTTAGTCGTTGTTAAACCTTTTTAGTCATAAGCTTTTAATCATAGATATATGAAAATAAATTCAAAATCCGTTACCAATTTTCCTAGTGGACTTTACGCTATAACTGACCCACAGTTATTACCTTCCGAAACACTTTTACCAGCAGTTGAAAGTGCTTTAAAGGGCGGCGCTCGAACCATCCAATACAGAGATAAGCCTGCAAGTTCCATTGAGCGATTAACTAACGCTCAAAATCTGCGTGATTTATGTAGTCACTACAACGCTCGCTTTATCATCAATGATGATATAGAACTCTGCCTGCGCATTAAGGCTGATGGTGTACATTTAGGCAAAACTGATGGGGATATTATTGAAGCCCGAAGCAAGCTTGGTGTAGATAAAATTTTAGGCGTTACATGCCACAACGATTTGATTTACGCTCAAAATTGCATTGAACAGGGTGTCGATTACTGTGCTTTCGGTCGTCTTTTCCCATCAAAGACGAAAGCAAACGCCCCTCAATGTTCCATTGAGGTATTAAAGCAAGCTGCTAAATTACCCTGTCCCACTGTTGCGATTGGCGGAATCACGATTAAAAATATTCGAAGTTTAATCAATACTAAAACAAATTCTATTGCAGTCATTCATGGCCTTTTTGGCCAAACAGATATTGAAGCAACTGCAAAAATTTTCTCATCTTTTTTTAAACAATCTACAACTATATAGGCCTGTCATTATGTCTAAATCTGATCAACTTTTTGCTGATGCTCAAACCGTTATCCCTGGCGGCGTCAACTCACCCGTTCGTGCTTTTAAAGGCGTAGGTGGCACCCCGATTTTTTTTGAAAAAGGCGAAGGTGCATATTTAATTGATGCCGATGGCCAACGTTATATTGATTACGTCGGTTCTTGGGGACCGATGATATTAGGCCATGCAAATCCTGAAGTCATTGGCGCGGTTAAAACTCAGCTCAATCAAGGTTTGGGCTATGGCGCACCCACTGAAATTGAAACTCGCATGGCAAAGAAGGTTTGCGAGTTAGTGCCTTCGATTGAAAAAGTACGAATGGTCAGCTCTGGTACAGAAGCGACCATGAGCGCTATTCGCCTAGCTAGAGGGTTTACAAATCGCGACAAAATCGTCAAATTTGAAGGCTGTTATCATGGCCATGCAGACTCTTTATTGGTGAAAGCCGGCTCTGGCGCCTTAACATTAGGTGTTCCGAACTCGCCTGGTGTTCCTGCAAGCGTCGCGGAGCATACGATTACTTTAAGCTATAACAAACCAGATGAAGTGCGAGAGTTATTTTCTGACATTGGCGATCAAATCGCAGCAATTATTGTCGAGCCTGTCGCAGGAAACATGAATTGTATTCCACCCGTCCCCGGATTTTTAGAAACCTTACGAGAATGCTGTAACCAGCATGAAAGTATATTGATATTTGATGAAGTGATGACTGGTTTTAGAACCGCTTTAGGCGGTGCACAGTCTGTTTATAAGGTAAAGCCTGACTTAACAACTTTAGGTAAAGTTATTGGGGGTGGGCTACCTGTCGGAGCTTTTGGTGGTCGCAGCGATATAATGAACCATATCGCTCCTACAGGCCCGGTCTATCAGGCTGGTACACTTTCAGGAAATCCACTCGCAATGGCTGCAGGATTGGCAATGCTGGACAATATTTCTAAACCAGGTTTCTATCAGGCATTAACACAGAAGACCAGCGATTTAATTGAAGGTTTAAGGGCTGCAGCTGTTGATGCAGGAATTCCTATGGCATTTAATCAAGTGGGTGCGATGTTTGGTTTCTTTTTCACCAAAGAAGAAAAAATAAGTACTTACGAGCAAGTGATGAATTGTGACCAAGAACGCTTCATGCTTTTTTATCATGGCATGTTAGAACAAGGTGTTTATTTGGCACCTTCAGCATTTGAAACGGGCTTTGTTTCAAGTGCACATGGTGAAACTGAGATCACAGCAACAATTGAAGCCGCCAAGAAGGTTTTTAAAACACTTTAAAGCAAATATAACCGTGGACACCTTATTATGGGTGCTCACGGTTATAGTGATAAAAACAGCGCCTCACAATTTCAGGCCTGCTCAAATTTCCGAAAATTTATCTAAAATGCTATTAAGAAACAAATGACCTTTTTGGGTTGTCCCTAAACGACTTGTTTCAATTAAACCCATTTTACGTAACTCACTCAATTTTGGCTCTAGTGTCAATATGGATAAGCCTGTTCTTTCTTGCAAGAGTGTTTCATCCACACCTTGGTTCAAGCGTAATACATTCATTAAAAATTCAAACGCTAAATCTTGTGATGCGACGGTTTCTTCGCCGACTCTAAAATGCGGTTTCGGTAGTAAATAATCTTTTGGAGTTCTGGTTTTCCTATATCTAAGTATGCGCTCACTATCACCTAAAATAGTTATTTTTGAATGCGCACCAGCACCAATCCCAATATAGTCACCAAAAGTCCAGTAATTTAAATTATGTTTTGCTTCTCGATCTTTCTTGGAAAATGCAGAGACTTCATACTGGTAAAAGCCTGCTTCTTTTAACACTTCAGCACCTGCTTTTTGAATATCCCAGAGTGCTTCATCTTCAGGCAGCTTGGGTGGGTGTCGAAAATATTCAGTATTTTGTTCTATCGTCAGTTGATACCAGGATAAGTGTGTTGGCTCTAGTGATATCGCTTGCTTTAAATCCGCCATTGCCTCTTCAACAGATTGCTCAGAGAGGCCATGCATCAGGTCAATATTCAGATTATCAAAACCTGCTCTTTTAGCCTGCTCCACGGCACGTATTGCATCATCTCCAGAGTGTATTCGACCTAATCGTTTTAAATGGTCAGCCTGAAAGCTTTGAACACCTATTGATAAACGATTAATACCCGCTTGATGATAGGCTTTAAAACGTCCTGCTTCAGTGGTACCAGGATTGGCTTCAAGCGTGATTTCTATATCTGGATGAAAAGGAATGTACGATTCAATATAAGTGAGTAAATCATTATAAAATTCACCACTCATTAAACTAGGTGTTCCTCCGCCGAAGAAAATGCTTTTCACCGAGCGACCTTGAACATAACTCAAGTCTTGTGCCAAATCGAGCTTCAACTGAGATAAATAACTAGTTTCGGGTATGCCACCGTTAGTATCAGCGCTAACATGAGAATTAAAATCACAGTAAGGGCATTTACGCACACACCAGGGAATATGAACGTACAGACTCAAAGGTGGTCGTGTCATTTGCCTCATACCCGAATGTTAAGCCCTATTGTTTAATCTGATCAATTTGAGCGATTAGTTGTTTTAACGCCTGCCCTCGATGGCTACGTAAGTTCTTTTGCTCTTTTGTTAACTCTGCAGCCGTACATTCAAACTCAGGAACCCAAAAAACAGGGTCGTAACCAAAACCGCCTACACCTGACTGAGTTTGAGTAATGCGACCTTCCCATTGACCATGGCACACTATGGGTGTTGGATCCTCAGCATGAGCCATATACACCAACACACAATGAAAACGTGCCGTACGCTCAGCATCTGCCAAACCGTTCATTTTTTGCAAAGCCAAATCAATATTGCTTTGATCTGTCGCATTACCTTGAGTCATTTCATCCGAAAACCGGGCAGAATATATACCCGGCTGGCCATTAAGCGCATCGATAGCAAGCCCTGAGTCATCTGCTAATGCAGGCAAACCACTGATCTTAGATGCATAACGAGCTTTGATAATCGCATTCTCAATAAACGTAAAACCTGTTTCCTCTGGGGGCACTACATTGAAGTCAGACTGAGGAAATACTTCAAAATCATAAGGCGCTAAAAGCTGAGAAAATTCTTTTAACTTCCCCTGATTACCACTGGCTAGAACAATTTTCACACGAGACCCTTAACAAACTTATTCATTATAGAAATTTTGGCTAAACCTAAATTGCATGGCTTTAGTGCGGCCTTCTGGGTAGATCGTCACATCAAAGATAAGTAATTCACCTTCTTTATATTGAAGCTGAGAAAGATAGTAAATAGCATTCCCTTCTACAACTTGCTGTGATGAAAGGAACTGCGGTTGCTGAAGGTTATTTGTCATTTTAATTTCTACCACGGCACCGACAGCTTTCCGTTTACCTTCAGCATCCACTTTTATCACACTAATATTTACGATGCCGAGAGCTCGGCTACGAACCAATTGATATTGCTTGGCAACTTCGGGGTCCAAAAATGTACTGACAAAACCGATGTAATGGACTTCATATTCGCTTCCATCAGGCCCGTCAAAGACCTCTTTTTGCTCTGCATTCACCATTCCACAGCAAAAAGAGAACATGAATATAATAAGTGAAAATAAATTTAAAGGTTTCATTGAAGGCCTCCCACTCTGATTTACCGAAAGATTAGACATAAATCTATATACTACTTTAGCTTCTGATATTAATCATATAGCTGTTTAGCGTGCAATCCGATAGACAGCAAATTCTGCAAATAAATTAGGCCACATCAGAGCAAAACGACTTTGTTCAAAGTTAGCATCTACCACCGTCCGGTTAAGAATTTTGATGTTCTTTTTGCGGCATAAAACCTCAAAATCTCTAAAAGTACATAAGTGAATATTCGGGGTGTTATACCATGTGTGTGGTAACGATTTCGACATAGGCATTTTTCCATGCCATAACAAATAATGACGACAGCGCCAGTAACCAAAGTTTGGAAAAGTCACAATGCCTTGTCGCCCCAAACGCATCATCTCATCTAACATTGAGTCTGGCCGCCTGATTGCCTGCAGCGCCTGTGTCATGATGACCGTGTCAAACTGCTTGTCGGCAAAATTACGCAGGCCTTTCTTATCCAGATCCTGCTCAACGACATTAACGCCTTTTTGAATGCAGCTGGTAATTTGCTTTGCGTCAATCTCAAGTCCATAACCCAGTACTTTTTTCTTTTCCTGAAGATAGGCGAGCAAAGTACCATCACCACACCCAAGATCAAGTACTTGAGTATTGGGTTCAACCCAGGGTTCGATTACACGAAGATCAGCTCGCATTAGCATTTACCTCTTGTGCAATTCGACTCATATAAGCTGTGAATATAGACATATAACGCTCGGTTGGAATTAGAAAAGCATCATGCCCATAGGGAGAGTCAATTTCTGCATAACTCACGGGTTTTCCAGCTTTAACCATCGCAGAGACTAACTGCTCAGAGCGTTCAGGAGAAAATCGCCAATCTGAACTGAAAGAAACAACACAATATCCACATGTTGAATGCTTTAGAGCACGCTCTAAGGAACCCTCAAATTCAGCAGCAGGGTCAAAGTAGTCAAGCACCCGTGTCATCAGCAGATAAGTATTCGCATCAAAGGTTTTTGAAAAGCGTTTACCTTGATAATTAAGATAACTTTCAACTTCAAACTCAACGTCATAGCCAAAATTAAACTCAGCTGTTTTTAAATCCCGTCCGAATTTTTCACCCATGGCCTCATCAGACAAATAGGTAATATGGCCAATCATCCGGGCTAACATCAGGCCTTTTGTTGGAACAGTATTATGACGATAGTAATGACCTGCATGAAACTCAGGGTCAGACGTAATGGCTTTACGGGAAATTTCGTTAAAAGCAATATTCTGCGCTGTCAGTTTTGGCGTTGATGCAATCACAACGGCATGCTTAACCCTATCAGGGTAACTCAAGGACCAAGTAAGTGCTTGCATACCTCCAAGGCTTCCACCAACAACAGCTGCCCAAGTTTCAATACCCAACTTATCTGCCAAACGGGCCTGACTTTCCACCCAGTCTTTAACGGTTACAATTGGGAAATCTGGCCCATATAACTTACCTGTTTCAGGGTTAACCGAGTTAGGTCCGGTACTACCGCCACAACCACCTAAGTTATTTAAACTGACAACAAAAAAGTTATTGGTATCAACCGGTTTGCCCGGGCCGATGCAACTATCCCACCAGCCGGCTTTGCTATCATCTTCAGAATAATAGCCCGCTGCATGATGATCACCACTTAGCGCATGGCAAATTAATACAGCATTGCTATGATCTGCATTTAACTCACCATAGGTTTCATAAATCAGGTCATATTGGCTTATGGCTTTACCACATACCAATGCAAGTTCCTGATCAAAGTGAATCGTTTTAGGTTTGATAACGCCAACTGAATTGTCAATAGGCGATTTTTCTACAGAGGAGCTGGACATTCGTTTCTGAGTCGCATTTTCAAATCAAAAGAAAATGGAGTGTAAACGCCCATATAATGAATGGCAACTTAATTCGCGATCCCTTGAAATCCATCACTATGACTTGGCGGCGGTAGACTTAACTCGTGGTGGATACGTTCAGCTTGCGCAAGTTGCTCACGGCTAGCATCAATCATTTCTTTTAATTCTATTTGTTGTGACTTAGTGTTTCGAGTATTACTCGCCATTGCTTTTAAATTAGCAACTTGCTCTTCTAATTGCTTTTTTTGCTCTAGTGCATATTGCATTAGGGGTAGTAATGCTTCATCCGGCCAGCGAACGGCTTCCTCCATAATTTGCTCTTGAAGTAAGCGTGCTTCAGCTATAAAAGTATTAAAAAATCGCTGAATAAGAATGGACTGTTCGGTCATTAATACTTTTGGTTGTCGACGAAATTGAGCTGATTTCAACTTTAAAGCGTTGAGTTGTTTTCGTTGAGTCTTAATTGAGAAGGTGCGGGGTTTTAAATGACTAGCCTGAATATCTGCCGTAAAGCGCTGATAAATAGCACTCACCATTTTGTCTGCCAATTTTGCTTCAGTGCAAATATTTTCAATCTCTTTTTCAAGCTTAACAAAGAACTGGCTCATAGCATGAATCATTCCCAGCGTACTCCAGCTATCCTGAAGATCAGTTCGCGTTTGTTCAACAATATCGCCGAAACGAGAGGTACTCATTAACTGCTGCAAGATCTCTCCTTGTGATTGCATTAAGCGACGACTTGATTTGAGCGTAATCAATTTTTTATAGTACAAATCATGATCTTTATGCGTTTTATCCGCCAGTGCTTGTAATTCTTCAGCACTCAAATTGTTATTAGACAGGCCGTCATAGCGCTCATATAAACCACTTAAGCGTTCATTTAAAATTGACTGACTACTTTTAAGCATTCCAATAACATCGTGAATCAAAGCCTCATAAATCAAGACCTCTTTTTGTGCAAGAATTCGTTTGGATATGAGTTTTTCCAACTTCGGCAAAGCACTTTTCTGAAGTAGTAAATCATCTTTTTTTACTCGCCCAATTAAACCCTGTTTAGCTGATAAAGGAATAACGTCTTCGACTGGCATCTTTAAATGATCAGCACTGGTTTGCCTTACTTTTTCAATTGATGCGGCTGTATGGGTGTCGCCTTGTAAGTCATCCCAGAGTACATCGATTTTATTTAACACGGCAAAGCGCCCTGCACGATGATCTGCACCATCTATGTTAATAAACTTGTTCCAAATAGTTTTATCACTTGCAGTCACTCCCGTATCAACACTAAGTACAAAAACGATCGCTTGGGCTTTCGGGATCATACTGACAGTTAACTCAGGTTCAGAGCCCAAAGCATTTAGGCCTGGTGTATCCAGAACTCTTAGACCTTTTTTCAATAAAGGGCTATCCAGACTAATCATGGCATGACGCCAAACTGGAATAATCACACGGCCTGTATCACCCGGCTCATGCTCTAACATCCGGTCATCAAACCCCAATGAACGCGCTTCAAGAACAGTTGCAGTCCGTGTAGATGCTAACTGTTTAAGGCTGAAACTCATTTTTTCAGGGTCAGAAATATCAATTGGGATTTCATGCCATGCCTCAAGGTCATGCTTGTACTCACTAATAGATTGTTCTTGAATACGAGTTTCAATTGGCAATAGTTTTAAATAACTATCAGAGCGTGTCGAGTCATAAAAAATTTCAGTTGGACACATCGTTGTTCGTCCTGCCTGAGAGGGCAGCATACGTTGTCCAAATTCAGAAAAAACCAGTGCATTGATTAGTTCGGTTTTGCCTCTGGAATATTCACCAACAAATGCAATTGTTAATTCATCATCTTGTAATAAATTTAAGCCGCGATTAAGCCGTTGGTGAATATCATCAGAGCTAAGGTTATTTTCTTCAAGCCATTGCTGATAATGCTGGATCTCACCTTTGAGATGATTTTTCCAGGCACTATAAGCCTCAACCTGTTTTGATAGACCTTTCAGAGACAATGCATTGATTGACATAGCACTTACCATTTGTCATGAACAGAAATTTGTTATACCAATAAGCTCGAATTAAAATGATTGAGCTAGCATGGGTATGAATACTATTTCTGAGTATAGAGAATTGTTCAGGCAACAAACGTGATCTAAGCGGATATAACTTAAAACGAAAACTAATAAAGCTAATTTATAGCCCATAAGCTTTCAATAAGTTATTTTGAATCAAGAGGTTATCAAGTTTCGTTAACATCCTTCTAAACTTGTTTATTTATGTTAAGTGATGTTATTTCAAGGACTTACAACAGCAAAATTGCAATTACACTACATTAAGGAAAAACTGATACCTACCTGATATGAAAGCTGCGCTACTACTTTTTCTAGTATTTGCAATGTTAAAAAAACCAAAATAGGCGATAGATCCAAGCCTCCCATTGAAGGTAAGATTTTTCTAAACGGTTTCATTAACGGTTCAGTAATCTGATTGATTAACAATAATGCAGGGTGCTGACTGCCTGGAGCAATCCAGCTAGCTACAATCATAATTAATAACGTCCAGAAGTATAGTTTCAGTAAAACACCCAAAACTAACACGACAGACATCAAGATAACTCCGACCGGGTTAGGCATTACTGCGGCTAAGACCGCTATTTTAAGCGATAAAACAAGAGCCTGAAATATAATAGCTAAGACTAGCGAAGCAATATCAACTCCGCCAAAGCCCGGAATAACCCGCCTTAAAGGAATAAGAAAAGGGTTTGTCGCTTTCACAGCAAACTGGGAAATGGGGTTATAAAAGTCAGCACGAGACAATTGCAACACAAATCGAAGAATAATAATCATCAAATACAGTGCCGAAAGCGTATCAACAACTAAAGTAAAAATTTCAGAGAACATGTTTGCGTCTGCCTTAAATATAAGTACGAATAATCAAATCGTTTGATTATTGTATATGGTCACGATTAGAGAATAATAAGGCTTTTATTTAAAATTACTAGCTAACATGCTGATTTTAAGTCGCGGTTACTGCGCTATACACCAATATAATGAGTATTAGTTACTACAGGCACCAGATAAATATTTCAGTATCTTTTCTTCAGTTATCGGCTTAGGTAAAAAAACCAAACCCTGATCTTCAGCTTTACTTTTTACTCGCTCCTGAAAGTTGGCTGTAAGCAACACTATTTTGGCTTCAGGACAAGCTTCCTGTAATTCAGGAGACACGGTTAAACCATCGCGACCAGGCATATTCATATCTAGTGTAATGAAATCAAAAGAGCCTTTAATACACATTGCTAATGCAATCTCAGCATTTTCAGCCTCACTGATTTCCCAGTCGCTATACTGATTCTGAATAATTGCTTTCAACATCAGTCGAGATACTCGACTGTCGTCTACTAATAAAATGTGTTTTTTATTGGACATACGAAATACCTAAACTGCTCTTATAAATTTTTAGCTAGATTCAGTATAGCTTAAGAAAGAAATTTTAAATTATTTCTGTTAGCCGTTATGCACTACGAGCAATAAAAATTGACATAATTGACTAGTTTCTGCTAGTTTCCGCTGGCTTAGCTGGCGATCATGTCCGATACTAAATTGATACGCTAATGCATAACTTATTTAATACCTCGCACACTTATTGTTCGCGAGAGAAAAAATACGAGATATGAGAAATCCTTATGCCTGATAAACATTCTGACTTTACACCTTATGAATTAAAAAAAGGTGAGGAGTATATGAACGAGCCGCAATCTGCTCATTTTCGCCAAATCCTATTAGCTTGGAAGCTAGAGTTAATGGAAGAAGTGGATCGGACTGTAACTCACATGAAAGAAGATGCATCTAACTATGCTGACCCAAGTGACCGAGCAACTCAGGAAGAGGAATTCAGTCTCGAATTACGTACCCGTGACCGTGAAAGAAAGTTGATCAAGAAAATTGATAAAACAGTCGACCGCATTGAAGATGAAGATTACGGTTACTGTGACTCTTGCGGTGTTGAAATTGGTATTCGTCGCCTCGAAGCTCGACCAACAGCAACACTCTGCATTGATTGCAAAACGCTTGCTGAAATTAAAGAACGTCAAATCGGCATCTAGGTTTACTCTTCTTGAAAAGAAGCCACAAATGCTTTTATTCAAAGACGGCATGATTAACGGTGTTAATTCCTTAACACCTTTTTCATTTAAATATTGAGCCTTTATCGCGGCCGTTTTGCGCCCTCCCCAACAGGCCCTCTCCACTCTGGATCTCTCTTTGCAGCATTAGTTAGTTTCCTTGAAGCGCGCTCTAATCAGGGTAAATGGTTACTCCGAATTGAAAATGTTGATGCTCAACGTGAACAAGCTAATGCTCATAGATCTATTATTGAGACACTACAAGCACATAGCCTAATTTGGGATGAAGAAATAAGTTTTCAATCAGAACGCTCTCATTTATACGAACATGCTCTTAAGCAACTCGCTGATCAACAATATACCTTTCAATGCCCTTGCAGTCGTAAACAGCTTAAAGAACGAAATGGTGTTCATTTAGAAACTTGTAACAAGCAAACAATCAACCAAAAAGAACTAGTTAATTTCGCTACAAAATTTAAGCTGCTCAAAACTGAGTTCAGCTGGGAAGATGGCATACTTGGGAAAAAACATATTACCTGCCAAAATGATTTCGTATTAAAGCGCAAAGAAGGATTTTATGCATACCAATTAGCGGTTGTCTGTGATGATATTGCCCAAAACATCACTCATATTGTTAGAGGTTCAGACTTACTTGATTCCACACCAATGCAACTTGCGCTTTATAACGCATTAAAAGTGCCACCACCAAAATTTAGCCATTTCCCGGTTTTAGTCAATAGTCAAAATCAGAAGTTAAGCAAACAAACCTTTGCTCAAGCAGTCAATAACCATACCCCTCTTAAAAACCTCTTAGAACTTTTCACCTTACTAAAACTACCACTCCCCCAAAAACCGTCAACGACAGAAGAAGCCCTTAAAATGGCTATAAAACTTTGGGACAAACACTACATTCCTGCCACAAATACACTAAAACACATGCCATCAGTTTAAAATTACTGGTAAAGCACAAGCGCTCTCCGTTATCATTTTTGTTTGTACAATTCTTTGGTCTTGATAAAGGTAAGCTATGCGGCGTATTTTAATTTTAGAAGATGAAGCAGAGAACCGCTCAAACCTACAAAGCTTACTTGAAGAAAATCAATATCATGTTGATGTCGCCTCTTCTATTATTGAAGCTACTGAGAATTTTGCTTTACCTTCTTTTAACCTGATCATTACTGATTTACGTCTGTCTGGCCAATCCGGAACCGATATCATACAACTTGCGCAAGGCGTTCCTGTGCTCGTAATGACCAGCTATGCAAGTCTTCGCTCAGCGGTCGACGCGATGAAACTAGGCGCAGTTGATTATCTAGCCAAGCCTTTTGATGACGTTGATATTCTCGATATTATCCAGAATGTTTTCTCAAAAGATCCGCTACCTGAACTTGCAATAAATGAACTGGACAGTGACGATGGAGATATTCGAAGTTTGATTTATGGCCACTGCAACGCTATGACCAAAGTATTCAGACTCATTAAAAAAGTATCTCCCACAGAAGCAACGGTACTTATTCAGGGCGAAACAGGCAGCGGTAAAGAATTAGCCGCTCGTGCAATTCATAAACTCAGCCAACGTAAGAATCAGGAATATATTTGCATAAACTGCGCTGCGATTCCTGAGTCACTTATCGAGTCAGAATTATTTGGCCATGAAAAAGGGGCATTTACAGGCGCGGTAAGTGCTCGAAATGGCTTAATTGAGGCCGCTGATGGCGGCACACTCTTCTTAGATGAAATTGGTGAGCTTCCACTTGAAGCACAAGCTCGCTTATTACGAGTACTACAAGAAGGTGAGATCCGCCGAGTCGGTTCTACTCAATCTCGGAATGTCGATGTGCGCCTCATCGCAGCAACGCACAGAAACCTTAAGGCACTATCCCGCACCGGCCAATTTCGAGAAGATTTATATTACCGCCTGAATGTCGTCCAATTGAAACTTCCACCATTACGGGATAGAGAGGATGATATTTTAGGCTTGGCCGAAATGTTACTTGAAAAGGCAAGTAGTAAATTAGGTCAAGATGATATTAAATTCAGCCCTGATGCGATGAAGGCCATTAAAGAATATCACTGGCCAGGTAATGTGCGTGAATTAGAAAACGCAATCGAACGAGGCACTATCTTATGTGATCACAAAATGATTACAGCTGAATTACTCGATATAGAGGCAGAAGTAGATGATATTACGATACCTCAGGGTCTCATTACACCAACCCATCCTAAATCACCCCATCAAGCGCCACCAGCCCCAGCCAAAAACCTTTCAATTGAAGACTACTTTCAACAATTCGTACTAGAAAACCAAGAGCGAATGAATGAAACTGAACTTTCTCGCCGACTTGGAATTAGTCGTAAAAACTTATGGGAGAGAAGACAAAAGCTTGGCATCCCTCGACGAAAGACCTCCTAGTTATAATCTAGTCTCTATAATCGTGTGACACACCTCTCATTTTTACACACTTTCATTTCTCAGTAATAGTTATGAAAATTATAAAATCGCATATTTGTTACCTAGTGTTACCAAATGAAACGCATTAATACGCTTTTTTGGTTCTTTGTACCCATACAATAATGTCTATTAACATAAAGAAATAGCCATCAAACCTATCCCATTGAAAAACAAAGTATTTTATAGTTTGGCATGAAGACTGCTATTATTCGATCGTAGAAAAATAATAATAACCAACTGTAAATATACAAACAAAAATAAAAATAGTGGTTAGTTACCAGTTGAAGAAAACCGCAGAAATAAAAATAACAAATGCGGGGCGAATTGATTATTTTGAACGCTTGGCTTTTTAGCGGCCTAAAA
>CAJWBJ010000063.1 GCA_913020495.1 uncultured Oleiphilus sp. | reverse complement strand
GATTCACGCAGCTGATCTTCACTAACCACCGTGATGGATGAAGGAACTTCTTGTAATGATACCTCACCTGTCTTGGTTGCAGTCACCACAACATCAGCTAATTTAAGAGGCGTTTCTTCGGCAGATAAGGCGCAGGAAAAACTGGACGCTACCGCTGCAGAAAAAGCTAGAATTAGTCGAGTAGATTTTTTGGTTATTGTTATTTCCTTCATTCGGACCTCATCAAAAAATAGTCGGAGCCAATGGAGCGTGGTTTGACGTAATTAAAAGTATAGATGGTATTTTTGAGATCGAACGAATTTCAGTCCTAATTTTTAGTTTTATATAAAGTAAATTAAGACTGACCAATGTTCATTTTATTTTAGCCGGCAACCAGAGCGCTAACTCTGGAAAAATGACCAGCAAAAACACCATAAATAAACAAATCAAAACGAAAGGAAAGGTGCCTTTATAGATATCCATAAGCAGGACATCCGGAACGACTTGTTTCATCACAATAACGTTCAGTCCGATAGGCGGGGTGATCAGCGATAGCTCGATCATCATCACAATAAAAATTCCGAACCAAACCGGATCAATTCCCATTGAGATGATTAAGGGGAACACAAAGGGCAGAGTCAGAATAATCATGCCAAAAGTATCTATAATGGCACCCAGCAACAAGTACATCAGTACAAGTACTGCTATCACCAAATAGGGAGATAGATCCAAACCGTTTATGCCTTGAATCAATGTAGGCGTTAAATCTGTTTGTACTAAAAACCGGCTAAATATCCCTCCCCCCAGTAGTAATAAAAATATATTACTACTCAACTTTGAGCTTTCACTAATACTTTCTGTCAATACGGTTTTACTGAGTCTTTTTTTGATTAGAGCAACGAATAGCATACCCGCAACACCAACCGCAGCCGCTTCAGTTGTTGTTGCAAACCCGCCATAAATGCTTCCCAAAACAAGTATCATGACAGAGAGAAAGGGCAATAAATTTACCAGAGAAACCAACCTTTCACCTAAAGGAAATTTTCTACCTGCTGGGCCTGTGGAGGGTTTAAAGTGACAATAAACCCAAATATAAACACTAAACATTAATGTAAGAAGTATGCCGGGAATAACACCTGCAATGAATAGCTCACCAATCGAACTCTCTGTCCAAACGCCGTAGAAGACCAATGGCACACTGGGCGGAATCAATATTGCTAGTACCCCCGCTGAAGCCAAAGACCCTGATGCCAGTGAGTTTGAATAGTCATAGCGCTTCATTTCAGGCATGAGCATTTTGCCCATTGTCATTACCGTTGCAACACTAGACCCCGTCACGGCACCAAAACTTGCCGTACTCACTATAGAAGAAACTGCCAAGCCTCCAGGCTTGTGGCCAAACCATTTATAAAAACAACTGTAAAGATCTCTACCCACTCCGGAGCTGTAACCAAGCTGCCCCATCCAGATAAATAATGGTAAGGCGATCAAAATAAAATTAGTTGCAACCTCCCAGCTAAGTAATTGAAATTGTACCAGCGTGGCATCAAAGCCTTGAAAGTATGTATTCCCAACCACACCAGTTATAAGCATCGAAACCGCAATAGGCACTCTGACAAGAATCATCAAGACCATGATCAACATGGCTAATAAACCGACATTCTGATCACTCATGTATTTGACCTGCCTCTTGCCTTTGATCAAACAGCATAGCTACCGACTGAAGCCCAAGTAACAGACCGCTAACAGCAATCATTGCAGAGAATGGCCAGAGAGGAATTGGCAAAGTAAACGCCAACTCATCAAACTCATACATATCACGAACACCAACAAGTGCCTGCCAAACAATAAATATTGCAACAATAAAACAGCAAACCAATGAAACCCTTTGTGCAGCACTTTTCCAAAATGCTGAAAAATGACTATAAAGAAGGTCTACTTTTAAAAATTCACTTTTGGATAAACAATAAGGCAGGTCAATAAAGAAGATGCTTAACAGAAGAAAACCAGAAACTTCGTGACTCCATGCAATGGTCGTTGTAAATAAGTTTCTTAAAACAATATCTAGTAAAACCAAGCTTAGCAAGCTGGGCATAAACAACCATAAATTGATTTTATGCAATACGGTGACAAGAAGTGTTACACACTTGTTATAGATTATTATGGCGGACGACATTTATCCCGGTTCCATTCAATGCCCAGTGCATCTAGAGCATCGCGCTTCAAGTATTAAGGCATCATATCAATAGTTACTTTATGAGTAACTCATAAAGTAACTGCACACATTTAAAATATGATTAGAGAGTGAGCTTACAAGACTAAATAGGCGGCAAAGGACCAGGCTTAGCCATATGGTAGCCTTGACCAAAATCAACCCCCATATCCTTCAAAGTGTTCAGGGTATCAGCATCTTCAATAAACTCTGCTACCGTTTTGAGACCTGCGGCATGCGCAATCTGGTTACAGGCTTCTACAATTCCCTGATCAATCGGGTCACTCAACATGTTCTTCACAAAACCACCATCAATCTTTAGAAAGTCGACAGGGATTGTTTTTAAATATGTGAATGAACTCAGACCAACACCAAAATCATCCAAGGCAAATTTGAAGCCTTTTTCCCGAATATCAATGATAAATTCAACAGCGTCGATCAAGTTATTAATCGCTTCAGTTTCGGTAATTTCAAAACAAATTAATTGAGGGTTAATGTTGTACTCTTTTTGTAGCTCTTTAATATATTCAAAAAAAGACTGGTCGCTCAGCGTTGAGCCTGACAAATTAACAAAATAAGTACCCTGCTCCTGACGCCCAAGACCACTTTCATCAAGATATTTAAAAACATTTTTAACCACCCACCGATCAATGGTTGGCATTAAGTTATAACGTTCTGCAGCAGGTATAAAAGCACCAGGAGGAATAAGTCCGTCACCTTCATCCATACGCACCAAAAACTCAGCATGAAGACCAACATCATCTTGCAAATTTGTCATAGACTGCATGTAAAGCACGAAATAGTCTTTTTGAGCGGCCTGTTTAATGCGTGGTGCCCATTGCATATCACTGCGGCGCTGATTCAGGTCTGTATCATCGTCGCTATACCAGGTAACACCATTCTGGCCTTTCTCTTTTGCTGCATAACAAGCGATATCGGCACAAGCTAACAGTTCCTGTTGATCACTGACATTTTCATCCACCTGTACAATGCCAATACTTATCGCAGTATCAAATGGTTTTTGTTGCCAGATAAATCTCATGTTACTGACACTGCGTCGTATATCTTCTGCTATTTCAAGCGCCTGTTTTTTGGAGTAATTCTCAAGCAAAATACCAAATTCATCGCCACCTAAACGGGCGAGTGTATCGCGTTCTCTTATTTGAGATTTAATCGTCTGAGTGACTTTCACTAACAGCTCATCGCCAGCGACATGCCCGCAGGTATCATTAATAATTTTGAACTGGTCAAGATCCAGAAACATGAAGATATGTGTTTCTTGGCTATTTTTGACATCTTGAAGGGCTAAGCCCAGACGGTTTTCAAATTCTCTGCGGTTCACCAAGTCGGTCAAAGTATCATGATAAGCAAGGTAGTGATAATTTGCTTCAGCCTGCAACTTGGCTTTGCGTGACTCGTTTTGTTTGAGCTCTCGGCTAATCACAGGAATCAAACGCGCCAGATTATCTTTCATAATAAAATCTTGGGCGCCCCCCTCTTGCATCGAGTCAACAGCCGTTTTTTCACCTATTTCGCCCGAAACAATAATGACAGACAGGTCTTCACTAAACTCTCGCACGATACCTAAAGCTTCAGTCGAGTTAAAAACCACCATATTGTGATCGGTAATAACTAGATCCCAAGGCCCTTCATTTTTCAAGGCCTCATTTAACTCTTCTTTACTCTCAACATGAGTATAATTAGGGTTTAAGCCACCTTTTTTCAAAGCATGCATCAACAAAAACACATCATCTTCAGAGTCATCTATGATCAGTAAGTTGAAATCTTTTACTTGCAAACTACTTTCTTCTTGCAACATAAGGGGTCCGGTTATATTCAGTCCAGTAATTACCAAGTGTTTTTATTTGCAGTAAAAATTCATGAAAATCGAAGGGCTTGTGAATATAGCTGTTGGCCCCAGACTCATACCCCTCAACCATATCCTTCTCTTCATCAGAAGAGGTAAGCAAGACCACTGGTACAAGCTTGGTTCTGTCATCTTTACGCAGTATTTTTAAAACTTCGAGGCCATTTAATTTGGGTAGGTTAATATCTAAGAAAATCACGGAAGGCAAATCCAATATATCTCTTCCCTGATACTTTCCACCAGCCAACATATAATCGACTGCTTCTTGCCCATCTCGTACAACCTCAACATCTTTATCAAAACCAGATTTTTCAAATGCAATCATGGCCAGTTGTTCTTCGTCAGGGTTATCTTCTACTAAGAGAATTGTCATTGATATTATTCGTTCCTTGAGCAGATGCGCCGAGTGCCCATCCGTTATGGCTAAGTATAGATGATGATAGAGTCATGTCTAGGCTGAAAAATCAGATTAACGCAATGATTTATTGGCAAAAAAGTCATACCGTTACGTACAAAAATCAGGGCAAATTGGTTAAACTATACTTTTAATAATTCAAAAAGACTTTTCATGACATTGACCAAATCAGAAAACCCTGCCTTATCAAAAGCTATGTCTGTCAGCGACTTGAACAGACAAGTGAAGCGCATGCTGGAAGTCAGTTATGGGCAAATATGGGTTTCCGGTGAAATTTCAGGTTTATCTCGCCCCGGCTCTGGTCATTGGTATTTTTCTTTGAAAGACACGAAGGCTCAAATTCGCTGCGCTATGTTTCGCGGTTTTAATCAGCGAGTACGTTTTCAACCAAAAGAAGGTGACTTAATTCTTGTTCGTGCAAAAGTCAGCCTTTACGAGGGTCGAGGTGATTACCAGCTTATTGTTGAAGGAATGGAACCAGCAGGACTAGGCCAACTACAAGCTGACTTTGATGCCCTCAAACTTAAATTATCACTTGAAGGCCTTTTTGATGACGCCAAGAAAAAGAGCATACCAAACACGCCAAATAAAGTTGCCGTAATTACCTCTCCAAGCGGCGCAGTCATTCATGACATTATATCGGTTACACAGCGACGCTTTCCGGCTTTGGAAATTATTGTACTGCCGGTTTCTGTCCAAGGCGATAAGGCAGTAGCCGAAATTACACACGCCATTGAGCTCGCCAATAAACACCAGCTAGCGGATGTGATAATTGTTGGCCGCGGAGGTGGCTCGCTAGAAGATTTATGGGCATTTAATGAAGAAGCGGTTGCACGGGCAATTTTTGCCAGTTCACTCCCCGTTGTTAGTGCTGTCGGTCATGAAGTGGATTTTACGATTGCAGACTTAGTCGCTGATTATCGCGCACCTACACCATCAGCCGCGGCGGAAAAAGTAACGCCTGATCAATTTGAATTAATGCAACAGCTAGACCAGCAGCAACGTCGCTTACACTACTTTATGGCAATGCGTTTACAGAATACTAATGATAATTTGCTTAATATTCGCCGCCGTTTAAAACATCCTGGTGAAACGCTTAACGATAAGAAAGCCTATATGGCCGTACTTTTTTCCCGGCTGAACCTTGCCATAAAAAGTAGCTTAACCTTAGCCCAGCACCGCTATGAGACTGACACTCAAGCTTTCTTTAAATTTACACCCTCACATGAGATTCAACAAAAATCACAAGCCGTCAGCTACTTATACGAGAAACTGCTAAATAAACAAAATAACCTGCTTGAATCTCAACAGTATCGACTGTCAATTGCTGCGCAAACACTCAATACAGCTAGCCCACTAGCAACACTCGGCCGCGGTTATGCCATTTTAGCCAAAAAAGATAAAAACGGGAAAGATAAAAAAGTCATCACGAGCAGCAAAAAAATCAAAGCTGGCGACCAGATTAGCGCCACATTGCAAGATGGAGTCATTCATTGCACAGTCGAGCATAGCGTGCCGAAATTAGAACTATAATTTCGAATGTCTGAGTAAATAGAGCTTTACACGCCAGGCGTTTGTCCAACCAGCATCGTCATGCCAGTAGTCTTTTAAGCCAGTATCCATATGCTTTACAATAGCTATTAACCGACATGGATTCCCGCTCAAGTGACTACGGGAATGACAGCAAGAGCAACAAAGGGAATGATAGTAAGAGCGACGAATAGAATGACTGGGGCTTAAGTCGTGCAAAGCTCTCTATAGATTATTTGAATAATTTAAAAACTCATTATTTCTACTTTTATTATTCTCGAGAACTCAAAGCATGAATAATTTTTTCAATATTATAACGCATCATGTCCAGATAAGTCGGCGCGAGTTTTTTAGATAGAGCGCCAGAAATCAAAGCCCCCCCCATACGCGCATCAGTCTCTTGCTGAACCAACTTCATCAAACGATCGTCTCCGGTTGTTTCAGTAAATACCGCATGAATATTTTCTGATTTTATCTTTCGAATGACCTGAGCAATTTGTGCTGCCGACGCCTCTGCCTCTGTACTAATCCCCTTCAAACTATAAACGTGAAGGCCAAAATCTCTCGCTAAATAAGCAAAAGCATTGTGAGGAATCACAATATTTCTCTGCGCTTCGCTGAGTTTTGACATTCTTAGCTTAGTTTCAGATTCGAGCTTATCTAATTCGCTCAAGTATCGTGAAGCATTATGTTGGTATTGAGCCTGATGGGCTTTATCAAGTTCAACGAGTGAGTTTAAAATATTGTCGATATATTTTTTAACTGCCGAAAGGCTATGCCATGCGTGTGGATCAAAGCCCTGAACATCCAAATGATGATCATGGTGATCGTGATGGTCACTCTCTTTATCCTCCAGACGTTTAATAACATCAACACCGGAAGCCGCTGTCACTAGCTTGCCATTAAAGTTTGATGATGAGATTAGTCGCTCCAACCATCCTTCGAATCCAAGGCCATTCAATACCAATAAGTCTGCTTTGGTTAAGCGCCTGACATCCGCCGGTGATGGGTGGAAAACATGCGCATCTTCATCCCAATCAACCAAGGTATGAACCTCAACATACTGCCCGCCAACGTTCTTAAACAAATCTGCCAATATACTAAAAGTCGTGACTATTTTTAGCTTCGCAGCAGAGTTCACCTCAGCCATTTGCTGTTCAACTGAATTAACACTAAAACTGGCCATTAAGAACAATACTGAAATTGTCCATTTGTATATCATAGTGATGCCTTTTAACCTGAAAAATAAAGCCTTATCATACCAGAGTTCTAATGACTCATTTTTAAAGAAGTAGATTTAAATTGATAAATGAAATCACAAATAACTTAATAAATTTTCCCAAACAGGCAGCAAGAGTTTTTCATGGGCGCGGACAAAATTTTTCAGGCTATGAAAAACTTAATATTGAATGGTACCCACCTTACCTTTTCGTCCAGAATTTTTCAGAGTCTCTTGATCAAGAAATTGAGACACAACTAAAAAGGCTGTTTAAAACTCAAATCCAGATTAAAAGCATTTTGGTACAAAACAGAACTCGGCCTGAGTTATCAAGTTACACGCTTTGTGAGCGTGAATCAGTTGAATTACCTATCATTTTCTGGGCAAATTTAAACCCAGAACTACGCTGTCAGGTCACGCTTGGTAAAAATCAAAATACGGGCGTCTTTCTTGATATGCGCGCAGGTTGGGAGTGGGTAAAAAATCATGCTGAAAACAAACATGTGCTAAATTTATTTTCTTACACTAGCGTATTTTCTTTATTTGCACTGGCGGGTGGCGCAGAAAAAGTCACCAATATGGATATGGCTGCCAATGTGTTAAAAACGGCTCAACGTAACCATCAGAAAAATGAGCCATTTAAGGGTAAACCTACATTTTATAAACGAGATATTCTCAAGTCAGCACAGCAATATTCCAAAATGGGGCCTTATGATTTAATCATCATTGACCCGCCACCGTATCAAAAGAAGTCATTTCGAGGCTGGTCAGATTACGAAAAACTTCTCGATCGGTGCCATGCATGCTTGACTCCAAATGGCTGCCTATTTGTTTGCTTGAACAACCCTCAAGTATCACTTCAGGAGTTTATCATCCGGCTTCAAAATAAATTTCCTAGTGCAACAAAGGTCGAGAATATTGAAACTGCCGATGAAATTAAAGAAAAAGACCCAGACAAAGGACTGAAAACAGTCGCAGTATATTTTTAATTAAATCAAGATTTCTTTGTACGACAATAGCCGATTTAAGTCTCTTAATTATTGAGTCGTACAAAGATTTTATGGAATGAGTATTAGCTCACAAACAAAACATGAATTTTATTCACATTTTATAGTACAGTAACCTTATCTTAAAAAGAACAGAGAAAAAACATGCGAAATAAGTCACTTAATTTATTACTTACACTGATGCTCAGCCTAGCAATCTCTGCCTGCACCTCCCAAACAGAAGACAGTAGCCTGCCACCTAACCCCATTACAATCTCGACTGAGCTAAGTGAAATTTACCAACGAAGCTGTAAAAACTGTCATGAAGTTCAAGCGACAGGCGCACCACTGACCGGTGATAAAAAACGATGGAATACTATTCTGGAAAAAGGCATGGCTACCGTACTCGACAGAGCGATGAATGGTTACTTAGGTATGCCTCCTTTTGGGCAGTGCTTTGAATGTAGCCCAGAACAAATCGAATCCTTAATTACTTATATGAGCAACCCAGCAAAATGAACCGACGCAACTTAATCAAATCACTTATTGCTGGAACTGTTGCTAGCGCATTTCCATTATCCAATTCAGTATTAGCAAGCAACCATACTGCAAAAAAGAAATATCCTTGGAAAAACTGGTCAGGAAACCAAAAATGTTTTCCTGACCAACGTGTAGCACCAGCAAGCGTCACTGAATTACAAACACTGATTAGCAATACGAAAGGGCGAATTAGAGCTGTCGGGACAGGGCATTCATTTTCAGAATTAGTCCCGACAGATGAAACTTTATTATCTATCCGTCGCTTATCCGGTTTAAAAAGTACTGATGCAACAAAGAAAACAGCGACGATATATTCAGGAAGCATTTTAAGTGAAATCGGCCCTTTGCTTAACGCTCAAAATCAGGCATTAATTAATATGCCGGATATTGATCAGCAAACATTATCCGGATGTATTTGCACCTCTACTCATGGGACGGGACGTGAGCTTGGTAGTTTGTCACATTATGTAGAAGCATTAGATATTGTGACAGCTTCAGGTGATTTACTTCATTGTAACCAACAAGAAAATTCGGAGCTCTTTAAAGCAGCTCAAGTTAGTTTGGGTGCATTAGGAATCATCACAAGCATTACCATGCGTAATACTTCGCCCTTCAAATTAAAGAGACAGTCTCGCTGGTTACCACTTGATGATTTATTACCTGAAGCAGACGCGCTTTCACGCGCGAACCGAAACTTTGAATTCTTTTATTTTCCTTTTACGGGCATGTCATTAACTGACTCGCTGAATGTTACCAACGAAGCAGTGAATCAAAGTGAAGAGCTTGATGGCAATAGCGGCATCATGGATTTGAAGTCTGCACGCGATTATTTGTCATGGGCAAACAAACTCAGAGAATTAATTTTAAGCACTTATATGAAAACCATTTCACCAGAGGAAAACATTGATCATTCCTATGCCATTTATGCAACTGAAAGAAATGTACGCTTTAATGAAATGGAGTATCATTTACCTGCCGAGCTTGGCTTAAAGGCTTTACAAGAAGTACGCACGACCATAGAGAGTCAGTTCCCTGAAGTGTTCTTCCCTATCGAATGTCGTTTTGTTAAAGGTGATGACATCTGGTTAAGCCCTTTCTACCAGCGTGATACGATTTCAATCGCCGTTCACCGATATTTTGAAGAGGATCACTCCGCACTGTATAAAGCTATCGAGCCTATTTTACAAAAATATCAAGGTCGACCACACTGGGGGAAAATTAATACCTTCTCTCATCAACAGTTCAAACAGGCTTACCCTCAATGGAATGCATTTCAAGCAGTCAGGCGACAGTATGACCCTGAAGGTAAGTTCCTAAACCCTTATCTAATGCGTACTTTCGGTGTAAGCTAAATAAGCCAAATCAAACACTTAAGCATGTAGGTCGGAATTTATTCCGACGCTGACTAAGTTCGTAGTGATTGCCTCAACTAGAACGAAGAGTGGTTTATCACAAAAAAGGTTTAGGGGTTCCCAACATTTGTCGGAATACCCAAAGCACTCAGGTAATAAGAGCATTGATATTTGAAACTAATGATATTGCCGTTTAGAACAACGACAATATTCTGAAACAATGACTAGTTAAGTTGAGTCATTGGTGAGCTCTTCAAGATTTGTTGAGCTTAGCTTACAGGCACTAACTCAAAACGCTGTTCAAGATAGTCAATAATATCAGATGATTCATACATCCACGTTTCTGAACCATCGTTCTCTTCAATGCGTAAGCACGGTACTTTTAAGTTGCCGCCACCGGTAACAAGTTCTTTTGCATACTGAGGGTTACGTTTGGCATCTTTGGTTTCAATATTCAGTGAGTTGCGTTTCATTGACCAACGCACTTTGACACAAAACGGGCAAGCCGCATACTGGTAAAGTGATAATTTAGCTGTCTCTCTATCTAATTCGTTTTGCGATTGTGCATCACGTTTTACGCCTTTAGGGCTAAACAAAAAATCAACTAACAGAATAATTCGACCTAAAATCCAACGCACTAACGTCATAGCTACACTCCGCTCTGATAAAGCAATAAAAAACGAGGTCGGATTCTAACAGAAATCAGGCACTCAAGACAAAGCAATCCTTTCGAACACTACCTTCCAAAAATACGTTTAACATCTTCAACAATTAAATAATTAATTGGTACCAGCAGTAAGGTAATCACTGTCGCAAACAAAATACCAAAACCTAACGACACAGCCATTGGAATCAAAAACTGGGCTTGGGTAGACTCCTCAAATAGCAAAGGCATCAAACCAAAAAAGGTTGTCAGTGACGTTAGGATAACAGGGCGGAATCGTGCAACTGCAGCCAGACTAACTGACTGTAACAAATCACCTGTTTGGGCTCGTCTTTTATTAATGAAGTCCACCAGCACCAAACTATCGTTCACCACAATACCGGTTAACGCTAACATGCCGAGCAAACTAATCAGAGTGAGGTCCATCCCCATAATCCAGTGACCACCTATAGCCCCAATCGCCCCAAAGGGAATGACCGCCATTACGATAATTGGCTGCCAATATGATTTAAAAGGAATCGCTAACAAGCTATAAATAATAAACAGCACAAACATCAAGCCCCACTTCAGGCTGGTAAAGGACTCCCGCTGCTCTTTGGCTTCGCCATCCATCGTATAACGGATATCTGGATACTGAATTAACAGTTGGTCAATAAAAGTTTTTAACTCCCCTTGCAGCACCAGCATATTGGTATTTTTCTTATTTACATCAGCCCGAACACTCACCGTTCGACTCAGATCAATACGACTTATTCTAGCGGGACTATTCTCAGGAATCAGCTCTGCGACTTGCGACAAGGGAATACGGTTTCCATCAGCATTACTCACTAAAAACTGATCTAAAGACTGAATTGATTTTCTATTCTCTACGGGATAGCGCACCATCACCCGAATATCATCACGCCCCCGCTGAATACGCTGAACCTCATAGCCATAGAAGGCTTCACTTACTTGCCTTAATATTTGTTGACGCGACAAACCCAGTACATGAGCTTCATTTTTAAGTCGAATTTGTAAAGCTTCTTTTCCATCAGAATAACTATCAGTAATATCAAACACGGTCGGGTAACTAACCAACTTTTGTTTAATTTTCTCCGCAACATGGGACAAAGCTGAAAATTCCTGCCCTCGTAATTGAATATGAACAGGGTCACTGACGTGACCTATTTCTGCGCGAAAAGTAAGTGCTTCAGCCCCCGGAACAGAACCGATCAAGATACGCCACTCATTCACCAGATCACGACTCGTGACAGAAGACTGTCGATCCTCTGGAGCAGTAATTTCAAAAATGACACGACCATAATGCCCCCCGGAACTACTCGAACCACTACCTGTCGTGGCCATGATATTTCGAATAACACTTTTACCACCGGGTTCATCTAAATATTTGTTCTGTAGGTCTTTCGCAGCTTCGACCATCGAAATAACATAACGGTCTGTCACTTCAATAGGCGTTCCTACCGGCATTTCTAATGTAGCTCGCGCTAACTCACTCTGAACTTTTGGAAAGAATATAAAACGAGTCCAGCCACTCGCAACCATCGCAAACAGTATTAGTAATAAGCCTAAACTGATTGATAAACATAAATAACGGTTACGTAACACCCATTTAAGAACGGGCTGATAGAATCGCAATACCGCACGTTCAAAACCATCAGCAAAACCTTGTTGCCATCGCGTTAGAAAAGCTAGAGGAGTGCGTGCAGCAGAGGCATCATTTTGAAAGTTAAGATGTTTGAGGTGAGCAGGTAAAACTAACTTTGACTCAATGAGTGAAAATATCAGAATTGGAATAACGACCACCGGAATCGCTGCAAATAACTGCCCTCTTACACCTTCAATAAATGCAATTGGTAAAAAAGCTGCAACGGTGGTTAGAATACCAAACGTGACCGGAATAGCGACTTCTTTGGTGCCATTTATCACCGCATCCAAGCCGTTTTCTGATGTTCTTAAGTGACTATAAATATTCTCACCAGTGACAATGGCATCATCAACCACAATGCCAAGAATCACAATAAAGCCAAATAGGCTAATAACGTTCAAACTAATGCCAAACATTGGCATCACCAGCAATGCGCCCATGAAGGAAACTGGTATACCAATACAGACCCAAATAGCAATTGCCGGACGCAAAAATAATGTCAATAGCAACAAGACCAACACACCACCTTGCAACGCATTATCCGACAGAGTTTTTAAACGTTTTTTTACTATCTTTGAACGATCACGCCAAGCCGTTATCGTCACACTTTCAGGTAAAGATGGGCTTGTACTTTGCAGATAAGCTTTAACTTTATCGGCGACCTCAATTGCACTTTGTTGGCCCACACGGAATATATCAACCAGTGCCGCAGGCTGCCCATTAAAGCGCGTCAAGATAGGGGTTTCCGAAAATCCGTCTTTCACAACGGCTAGGTCACCGACACGAATAATGCTGCCATCTTCTTGAGTTAACACCACAATATTTTCAAACTCTATCTTTCGGTAAGCTTGCCCGCTAGAGCGAATCAAAATATCACCACCATCCGTTTTTAAACTTCCTGCGGAAATATCTTTTGAGCTACTTTGGACTGCTTGAGCAACTTGGTCCAAACGAAGGCCGTACTGTTGAAGCACCTGCTCTTTCACATCAATACTTATTTCGTAACTGCGCACCGCATCTAGCTTTACCTGAGTGATACCTGAAATATCTAACAGCTGATCCCTGACACGTTCAGCAACTTGCCTGATTTCCAGTTCAGATAGTTCACCTGCAACAGCAACACTAATGACTTCTCGCATTCTTTTTGCCAAACTTACAACCGGTCTTTCAGCATCAACCGGTAAGTTATTAATGGCATCGATACGATTTTTTACATCACTCAGAATTTCATTTGCCTGGTATTTATCATCCAAAGTCAGGATAAGTAAGGCTCGCCCTTCTGAAGCAGTACTGACGATATCTTCAATGCCCTCTAGATCCTGAACCGCCTCTTCCAGCTTGATACTGACACTGGTTTCCATTTCTTCAGGCATTGCTCCTGGCACGCTCACGATCACTTTAATGGTGCGCGGCTCAATGGTGGGAAAGACTTCAAGCGGTATATTAAAATTAAGGGAGCCTAAACCTAATGCAAGCAAAGTCACCATCAATAAATTGGCAGCAACATGATTTCGAGCAAACCAGGCAATCAAGGGGAAACCTCATCAGCTGATTCGAGAACAACACGTTCCTCAACAAGTGTCCCGCTTGTTACTTGCCCTAATAAAGTTGTGACAAGGTGCTGCCCACTTTCTAAACCTGACTGGATCAGGCTCACTTGTTGATTTCGCCATAAAACAGTCACCGGTTGACGTTGGAGCTTGTCATGCTCAATCAGATAAACATAACTGCCCTGATAAATTGCAGAATTAGGGATTTTTATCACCTGACCAAGTTTTTTGCCACTAATACTTGCTCGAACAAACTGTCCTATTTTTAAGGGGAGCCACGATTTATCCTCACCTTTTTTAAAAGGGTTATTTATTCTGGCCACGACATACAATTGTTGACTTGCTGCATCAATTGCCGCTTCCGTTCGAACCACACGACCTCGCCAATTTTGAGGCGGGTCAGCCAAGGTATTTTCAATAATTACTTCAGGAAATATTTGGCTTTCCCCTTGCGTCGGTTCTGGTAAGTTTATAAAACGAAGTTCTTTGTTAGCAACTGGTAAGCGAACTTCTATCGCATCACTTGAGTAGATTTGTGCTAATTTAACATTCGGCCCGATAACACTTCCAATGTTGACAAAGGTTTCTAATATCCGGCCATCAAAAGGGGCACGAACCTTGGTTCGTTCTAAATTTAACTCAGCCAATGTCAGCTGTGCTTTGGCCGTTTCTAGATTGGATTTCGCAGCACGTAACTGAGGTATACGAAGTGCGTATTCACTGGCTTGTTTCTTTTTCTTTTGATTTTTCCAGTCACGTTGCGCCTGATCGTATCTAGCCTCTTCTTCAGCCAAAGCTAATTCAGCGTTCACCAAACTACCTTTAGCAACTTGAAGCGCAACAAAATAGTCTGCGGCATCTATCGTGAGTAATATATCACCCTGTTTAAAAAAGGCACCTGACTCGTACCGGGGTGACACGAAGTTTATCTGCCCGGAAACCAGAGCAAACAGTTCACTATTTGTGCGCGCCTGAACCACACCAAAAGACTCAACAGTAATCATGAATGGAGTTTCTTTTAAAACTGACGTTTCCACTACCAAGAGATGGGAGTCGGAAGCTTTTCCTTTAAAAGCAGGTGGGTTTGATTGCATAATCTTATAAGCCACAAAAGCAAGTGCAACCAGCATAACCAAGGGAAGAATACGTCGAATTGAATTAGACAAGGCAATACCATTCCTTTTGTGAGAATTGATAATATAAGCGTTTTGCACGATAGCAATTTGACTAAGCTATGCTGTCATTTCGGGAGGTTCTTCAAGCAGAATCCATTATTTTCATGACTAAGAGCCATAAAAGAACTGGATTCAGGATAAAACGACTACCGGAATGACGGAGTTTTTTTAATCGGGCAAAGCTCTAAATTTAAGTTAACTGACTATAAACAGATGAACAACAATTAGGAAGCCCTCCTGCTATCAGGACATGTCGTTAAAAAAAATTATTTTCTGAATAAATGCCTTGTTTTTTTTTGAGGCATCCTTATATTTATTTTAAGCACTTGTTTTTCCGTCCCATCAAATTAATACAGGTATATATTATGAGAATAAATATTTCAGGTCACCATGTAGAAATTACTGAAGGTATAGAGACTACTGTTAAAAATAAATTTCAGAAAATAAGTAACCACTACCCTGACCTAATTGATTTATCAGTTATTGTTAAAGTTGATAGGCACGAGCAAAGCGTTGAAGTAAGCACTCAATATCAAGGCGCAAGCTTAAGCGTCACCGCAACAGACAAAGATATGTACACAGCGATTCAAGCAACGGCTAAAAAATTAGAAGCGGCACTTTCAAAAAGAAAAGGCGCACTAACAGCACACCGAAATGACAAACCTATTGGTGAAGTTGCAGAAGAAAGCGCGACCAGCGATGAAGTTGCAGAAGAAAGCGCTGAGTTTTTAGATGAAGCAGCAAACTATTAGCCATTACTTTAATCTGTGCTCGCAAGTAACCCTACATAAACTTAACTATGAGCACCTAAAAAACTCATCTTCGAAATAAATAAACGCCCTGCCAGGAAACCCTGAGCAGGGCGATTTTTTTATTCATCACCCACGCATCTTCTATTGAGACCATGCAACATAACTCTGCTATCGTTGGCAGTTTTACAATGTCTAAAATTTTAAGGATTTTTTCATGCGTGGCATGCGTTCCGACTATGACCCGAACCTAAAAGTTGACTGGTCAGTTATCAAACAAATCTGGCCTTATCTTTTAGAATATAAGTACCGGGTTTGTTTAGCCTTGAGCTGTCTTATCGCCGCAAAAATCGCTAGCATCACCATGCCTTTTATATTAAAGGAAGTAGTTGATAATCTAGATGTTCAACTTGAAAATACTGAGCTCTCTTTAGTCGTTGTCCCTATGGGACTTCTACTGGCTTATGGTTTTATCCGGCTTTGTAATGTATTACTCGGTGAAGTTCGGGACACTATTTTTGGACGTGTCACTGAACGAGCAATGCGTCGTATTGGCCTTAGAGTCTTTGAACACCTTCATGCTTTAGACTTGAAGTTCCACTTAAGTCGTAGAACCGGAGGCTTATCCAGAGACATAGAGCGTGGCACGAATGGCATTAGTTTCTTAATGCGTTTTTTGATTTTTAATATTATCCCCACCTTCCTAGAACTATTTTTAGTGATGGGTATTTTATGGCAACAATATCGTTTTGAATTTGCACTCATTGTGTTTGTATCTGTTATCACATATATCTGGTTCTCCAAAACAACGACGGACTGGCGCACCCAGTTTATTCGTGAAGCCAATAGTGCTGATAATCGTAGTAACACTCGCACCATTGATAGCTTGCTTAACTTTGAAACAGTTAAATACTTCACCAACGAAAACTATGAAGCTCGTCTCTATGATCAGGACTTAGATAAATGGGAACAAGCTAAGCGAAAAAACAGGCTAACCCTATTTGCGCTCAATGGTGGACAAGCGCTTATTATTTCAATTTCTTTGACCACAACCCTAATACTGGCGGCACATGAAGTCAGCCAAGGCAGAATGTCTTTAGGTGACTTTGTTTTGGTGAATGCCTTTATGATGCAGATATTCATGCCACTTAACTTTCTTGGGTTTGTTTATCGTGAAATCAAGGGATCCATGATCAACATTGAGCAAATGTTCTCACTCTTGAAAAGAAAACCTGAAGTGGCCGATAAACCTTCCGCCCCTGAGCTGTTGCTAGAGAAAGGAAAGATAGAATTCAAAGACGTCTGTTTTGGTTATGAACAAGACCGTACGATTCTCAACAAACTCAGCTTCACATTAATGCCAGGCGAAAGAATCGCCTTAGTTGGCAGTAGCGGTGCGGGTAAGTCTACGATTGCAAAGCTGATTTTTCGTTTTTATGATGCCACAGAAGGTGAAATTCTGATTGATAACCAGAATGTACAAAATGTCACTCAAAATAGCTTACGCTCTGCGATTGGTGTCGTTCCTCAAGATACCGTTTTGTTCAATACCAGTTTAATAGAAAACGTTCGTTATGGTCGGCCGGATGCAAACGATGATGAAGTAAAACAGGCTATCAAGTTAGCTCATTTACAACGTTTTATTGAGTCGCTTCCCAGAGGTTATGAAACACAGGTCGGGGAACGAGGCTTAAAACTTTCAGGTGGCGAAAAGCAGCGGGTCGCCATTGCGCGAACTATTCTTAAAAACCCATCAATATTAGTATTTGATGAAGCTACAAGTTCATTAGATAGCGTGTCAGAAAATGCCGTTATGAAGGCTATTGAGGAGGTCTCACAAGGAAAAAGTAGTGTCGTGATTGCTCATCGTTTGTCTACTGTTGTGAATGCTGATCGTATTTTGGTATTGGAACAAGGCAAGGTTGTTGAGCAAGGAAACCATCATTCGCTTCTCGCAGAAGATGGTCGCTACGCCCAACTTTGGGCAATGCAGTTAAGCGAGAATAAATAACGTTGTCATTCCAGCAGTCTTTTAGCCGGAATGACAAAGAGAAAAGACGATAGGAATGACTAGGAGTAGAGTCGCACAAAACTCTCGATTAATTTTAGCTTAAAGGACTCCCCCTCCCCTGTAGGTCACACTATTTATCATACTCATGAAATTTATTGTATTTAATGATTGACGTTAACTCCTCACCATACTTAGCGCCTTTTTCTGAATAACGATCTAATTTCTTTACTAGCTCGTATGGATCATTTGTGGTCATATTTAGCTTTCTAAATTCGTCAAAAGCACTTCCTCGAGCCAAAGTTCGGTAATAATCACGAATTGCAGCTTTAATAGATGAGTATTTTTTCACCCAAATCGTTTTATTCCCCCGTTTTTCGCCTGCCGCAATTCGAGGCTCATCCTCATCAAATGACCAAACGCCAAAGATGTTATACGCTTCTCTAAAAAATCGAGAGGTTGCCCAAGAGCTTTCCATCGCAGCTTGCGAAAGAGTAATGCTAATGGGGTGAGGTTTAAGTGCCATAAGCAACTCGTCATCATTCGCTGCTTTATACTCTTTTTTTAGATCTTCGAATTGATCGCTGCCTTCAGTCTGAATTTTTTCAGAAACATCATTATATCGCGTCATCAACTCACTATAGACTTCTTGTGAAACAGGTAAAATAAGTGATTTAAAGCGTGCCTTTTTTTCCTGAACAGTCATTTTAGGCAGAGGCTCATCTTTACCAATATAGAAAATATAAGCGAATGCGATGAGTAGAAGAGGAATCAATATGATTAATATTCTTTTAAATAATTGCGCTTTGTTCAAGTCATTTTCTCCAAGTAAGCGATGACATAAAAATCGAATGGCAATATAACCTTTTAGAAACTTACTTACATCGTTGGCTTGGTTAACTCTACGCAATGAAAACGCGCCTTTACCCGAATTTACTTTCAGCTGTTACAAAACCATAGCTCTATATCGACACACAAACCGTATGTTTATGTATAATTCACACAATAATTAAAATAAATTAGCAGAGAGCTTTGCACAACAGTCGTTTGACTAAACAACATCGTCACCCCGTTAATATCTTGCTTTATACGCCTACATTTTATTAGCCGGTATCTATTGTTTTTTATCCCTAAACGACGATATAGGAACTGGATTCCGACTAAAAGGACGACTAAACTGACAGAAGGTTAAGTCGTGCAAAGCACTCTAGTCGTATCAATGAGGTGCCCCTTGAATTCTTATTTAAGCAAAACTTTTCGCTTATTTATCGTATTTTCCTTCACGCTTTGCTCGTTTCAATTCGCGCAAGCGGCACCTGGGGGAATAGGCGGCAATTTGCGAATATGGCTTGATGCTGACAATGGTGTAACAGGAACAAGTGCTATCACCCAATGGGAAGATCAAAGTGGCAATGGTAAACATGTCACGCAGGGTATCTTTGCATACCAACCATCTCTCAATACCGCCTCCAATATGATGAACTTCCATCAAAGTATTGAGATGGATGGAAACCTCGACCACCTTGAAACCAGCGGTGTGATGCCTAATGACACAGACGATATAACTTTTTTTATTGTTACGGATACCGATCAGTCCTCAGGTGACTATAACCAATTTTTCGGGATGGGTAGCTTTTTGGCATACCCTCATGTCGGCTTCTTATCATCCGCACAAGTGTTTTATTCCAGTGGAGTCTTTCTACCTGATTACCGGTACTTCAATACAAGTGAACCCATGCGCTATAACGAGCCACTTATTTATTCCGGGGCTATTGATTTCGATTCCGGTTCATCTCCAGCCTATAACTACCTGAATGGCTACCAAAATTCAGACATACCAACTGTTAACGGCGAAGACTCTCATGGTGGTACCGGCCGCTTTGCAGTAGGAGGTGACGACTTCAATGAAGACCTTGATGGGCGCATTGCAGAATTTGTGCTGTATAACACCTTGTTAACTGCTACTCAACGCCACCAAGTGGAGTCTTATCTCGCAGTAAAGTACGGTCAAACGCTAACAAACAACTATCTGAACTCGAGCGCAACCACCACCTATACTTTAGATGGGACTTACAACTATGGCATATTTGGTCTGGCAAAGGACCTCGCCGGCGATCTAGATCAACGTATATCTCGCAGTGTTAACGACACCTCGGGCTTAGTCCTTTCAACAGACTCCGACTTTTCATCGGCCAATGCAACACATGCAGATACCTTCTCCGACGGGAGCTACCTGCTAATCGGTCATGATAATGGGAGCGCAGTGAGCACCCAGACATCCGATCTAAGCACTACTTTTGATAAGCGTACGATCAGGGAGTGGAAAGTTGAAAATACCTCTTCTGTCGGGGCGATCAATATGCAATTTACCACCTTACCCATATTAGTCGCAGGGCAAAGCTACGCGCTAATTGGAGATAGTGATGGTGATTTCACTAGCGGCAGCACTGTTTTAAAATACTCTAATAACACGACATTCTCTGATATTACTTTTCCTGCAGACACCAGCTATTTCACTGTTGCCATTATCACCAATAAGGTTGAATTCACTCTCGCATCAAATAGCGACAATGAAGAAGACGGTGCTAATTTACCTGCCATCGCCGTGTTTGGTTATATTTCAACTACCTCTGCAATCACCTTAAATTTAACGGGCACAGCCACCAGCAGTAGCGATTACACAGTGCCTACCTTAAGTATCCCGGCCGGTATTTACAATGGCCAGCCAGCTAGCAACTTATCACTCACTAATTTTTCTATTTTAGACGATACAACATCGGAAAATAACGAAACGATCATTACTACCTTAGACCTAGGAGCCATTACAGACTTTGTAATAGGCGATGCCAATAGCGATACAACAACTCAAAGTACTTTTACCTATACGATTATTGATGAAGATATAAGCGTCACTGCATCAGGCAGCTTGCTTACAGCGACTGATAACAATGCAATCGCCAACGGAAGCGATGTCGCAAGTGTTGCTCTTCAACTAAAAGAAACCGACGGCGATAATATCTTATTATCAGGAGTCGACGTGACATTCTCTATCTCTTCTGGCACGGCAACATTCAGTAATAATCTCACAAGCTATACAACCGTCACCAATGCCTCAGGCTTAGCTTCTGCGACAGTAAAAAGTGTCTTTGCAGGGCTTGTAAATATCACGGCAATACTAGACCAGGATGAGGACGGTGGAGCAAGCCCTCAAGAGTCAGTTTCAAATGGTTCACCAACTTCTGTCACTTTTTTACCTGGTTTGGTTTCAGCGGCCAACACCACCATATCGCTATCTACGAATGCAGTCACCGCCGATGGCAGCTCCTCCTCAATAATTACCGTGCAAGCCAAAGATGCTCAAGGCAACAACCTAATCAGCAGTGGTGGCGCAGTTATCTTGGCAGAAAATAGTGCCACAGCGGTATTAAGTCCTGTTACCAACCTCAATAACGGCACTTACACCGCTACGATTACTAATACGACGGCAGAAGACGTACTCATTAGTGGAACCATTGATGGAAACCCCATTACCTCAGGTAATCAAACCATTACCTTTAATGTCGGAAATGCTGCCTCGACAGCCACTTCTACCATAGCCGTTTCACTAATCTCAGTCACCGCTGACGGAAGCTCTTCTTCTCTCATCACTGTGCAAGCCAAGGATACCTTTAACAATAACCTTGCCAGCGGTGGGTTAGCCATTACGCTTGCTAACAATGGCAGCGCTACTATCAGCCCGATAACCGACCATGGCAATGGTAGCTACACCGCCATGATCACCAGCACTGTAGCTGAAAGCGTCGTGGTTAGTGCAAAAATTGATGGCAGTAGCATTACCTCTGGAGATAAAACGGTTGCATTCACAGCGGGCATCGCATCTGCTGTGAACACGACGTTATCCGCGTCTCTCAGCCTTTTACGAGGAAATGGCATTGACACAACAACCATTACTATTCAAACAAAAGATGCGTATAACAACCTTCTAATATCAGGAGGTAACGTATTAGTGCTGGATGATAATAACTCTGCAATTATTAGTAATGTCACGGATCATAATAACGGTACTTACACTGCAACAGTCAACAATACAGAAATAGAAACAACTCTCATAACGGGCACAATTAATGGGCAAGCAATAACCAGCACTGCAACGATCACCTTCGTCGCTTATGGTGAGGCTCAGATAAACGACAGCGATGGGCAGTTTGTCAACGGTGTCGCACCTCCCGGCACAAGTATTACGGTGTTTGATAGCAACGGTTTTATGCTCTGCACCACAACAGCCGACGCGTTAACGGGAAGTTACCATTGCGCTATCACAACAATTTTGGCGAGTGGCGAAGAGCTTACGGTTATCACAACTGACCTTGCTGGCAACAATGAAAGCTCTAGCACCACCACTGTAATAGAAGATTCTGACAACGATGGTATTTCGGACCTCATTGAAACATCATTGAGGACGAATGGCGGCGCTCAAGATACAACGATTATGACCGACTCTGACGGAGACCTCTTACCTGACTATGCGGAGTTTGTTTTAGGAAGTGATTTTTTATCACTTAATAGCCCAGTCACTGACGGCCATTTAGATGATGATACAGACGGTGTCGCCAATGCGATCGAACATTTCTTATCTAATCTCGGCGGTGCATTCGACTCAGAATTATCTACCGATACTGACCTGGATGGCCTGCCTGACGTTACTGAACTGATAACAGAACGGGCGAATTTCAACAATGCTAACAAGCCTACCAGCAATGGTTCATCTGACGATAACGCCAATAGTCTGACCAATGCCGTTGACGCTTACTTACAGTCACTTTCTATTCACAACATCACCTCAACAAGTGATTACGACGGCGACGGTTATGGTGATGCATTGGAAGTCCGGCTAGCTAGCAACCCGCTGTATGCGAATGAAAAAGATGAAGACAACGATGGCGTCAACAATGCTATCGAAGCCTTCTTAACAGGCACAACCGATAATGGCAGCAACACGACATTAAATGACCGGGATGTAGATGGCCTGCCTGATATCTTCGAGCTTTCTCTGCAAACCGATCTGTTTGACCCTTCATCTGCGATTAACTATGCCGAAGACGGTGACTCTGACAGCGACGGTATCACTGATGCAATCGAGTTTTATCTCTATGGCAATACTTCCGACGCAACGCCCACTAGCGATATAGATTCTGACACCTTTCCTGATACCCTTGAAGTTACCGCAGGCAGTAATGCATTTTTAAGGTCAACACCTTCTATCTGGATTGATCTTAGACACTTAGGGAGTGGCTCAGTCGAACTTATAGGCAATATTGCGGGCTACCAAGCCCCATCACCAGTTCTGTCGTGGAACTTATCAGAGATGCTAGCCAAGCAACCTCTGCTAGAGGATACATACCCTACTGATCGTGCTATCCACATAAGCGGGTTGGAAATTGGCATCTACAATATACAGTTAAGCGTATCAAGGTGGTTAAACGGTACTGAGCTGTCATCAACCATTGATTACGCCTTTAATATTAAAGAAAGCCCAAGCACAGATACTGATAGTGATGGCGTATCGGATATGTATGACCAGTTTAACGGTCACGCAGGAAATGAAGAATTCCTTCATACTTCATTGAATGATGCAGATCGTTATTACCTTCAAACTCAAAATGGACAAATTGTTCGGCTAGGTAATATTGCTAAGCTAAGTAATAACGAAGTCGCTAACATCACCACTATCCAGATTGAAGAAATGGTTGAGTTTGACCAGCCTACTACTTTAGGTTCGCCATCAACACCGCCTGCTATTGCTGATACAGCTAATATTTTCGACTTCGAAATACTTAATTCACCAGAAACGGCCAGCACGGAAAGTATCGTCATACCACTTCATCATCCGCTACCCGACGACCCGGTTTTGCTCAAATTCGAGACCAGTTCGTCTTTATGGTCTTTCTTCAAAATCACGCCTCTGGATAATTACTCATCAGCTCTGGGTACCGAAGGTAACTGCCCTCCCCCTGGAGATAATCAATACACCCAAGGTCTCACGGCAGGTCACTATTGCTTACAACTACAAATTACTGATGGAAGTGACAATGACTCAGACCATCGCCAAAATGGCGCAATCAGGAACCTGACAGGCATTGGATCTGGTAATATTTTCCCGATAGGGACAAGCCCCATCATTACGCCTGAAGCTAGCCCAGTAAAGGATATCGGTGTAGAAAACAATCCCCCAGCAGCTGAGTTCACTGAGGACACCTCAAATACAACATCAGTACCTAGCAATAACAAAACACAGCAAAGCGGTGGCGGAAGCATGGATCACTTTATGATTTTTTTACTCTCGTTATTCGCTTTATCAGTATTTTCAAATGCTAAAGCAGGCCCCACAGGTGGCAACATCGTTCACGGTGATGGCGCAATAACCACAAGCCCTAACCAAACGACGATCACCCAAAATACATCTCG
>CAJWBJ010000062.1 GCA_913020495.1 uncultured Oleiphilus sp. | reverse complement strand
GGGTATCAATAATTGTACCTTCCATTTCAATGACATCTTCTTTTGCCATTAAAGGGCATCCTCATAAAAAGTTGAGCGTATAATCGGCTTGGCGAGCAATTTTTCATTTAAAAATGAAATATGACGCAAATCTAAAGTTGCTCGTGTTTGAAAGTGCGACATTCTGCCTGAAACCAAATGAATTGGCAAAGTGTTTATTAATTGAACTGTTTCAAAGTGTGTTCAGTTAGAAGATTTGTTGGAGGGGATGAGTTCTTTCAACTGCTCGTTACTGAGCCATAAGTCATTAATGCGGGCTTCGAAGGGTTTGAATTGGTTCTTGTAGGTCATTTTTCGGCATTCTTTTATGAAATACCCTAAATATAAATATTTTTGTTTTCGACGAGCTGTTTCATTTATTTGCCATAATACTGAATAGGTTCCTATACTTAAGTCTGCTCGATCTGGGTCAAAAAAAGTATAGATCGCAGATAAACCATCTTCGAGTTGATCGGTTACAGCAATGCCGCATAAGCGGCCTTCTAAAGAAAACTCAACAAACTGAGTATTAGCATGGCATTCGACTAGAAAAGATCTGTATTGGTCTCTGCTGGGTGGGTACATGTCTCCATCAGCATGGCGTGCATTGATATATTTTTCATAAAGCAGGTAATGGTCTTCATGAAAATCAGGGGTCATTATTTGGTACTTAATTGCGTGATTTTTTTTAAGGATTCGTTTCTGACTGCGGCTTGCTTGGAAGTCAGATACAGGCACTCGAATTGGGGTGCATGCATTGCAGTCTGTGCAGTGGGGGCGATAATAATGGTCACCACTTCGTCTAAACCCTAGTTCCGACAGTTGGCTGTAAACTGAATTAGTTATATCTGCTTTGGGGTCGGCAAACATTGTGGTGGCTTTTTTATCTGATAAATAGCTGCAATCATGTTCAGGAGTTGCAAAGAAGGCGAGAGTTTGCAAATTGGTCATAAGAGGCGCCACAGTGTCAGCTAAGGGTGTTCATACAAAGTTCAAAAGCCCAGCTGTGAGACAGAGGGGCAAGGTCAATGTTTGTTTCAAGTATAGATAAAAACTCACATCTATCTAGTGTCTTTGCTCCTAAAGACAACAAATGAGGGTTTTCGACTTGGCAGTCAACAATGGCATACCCCCATTTATGAAGCTGATTACATAGCGATATGAATGCAACTTTTGAACTATTGGCCTTAAGTGAGAACATAGACTCACCAAAGAAGCAGCGACCAATAGCCAGGCCGTATAGACCTCCGGACAACTCGCCGTTTTCCCATACTTCAACAGAATGAGCGACACCTTTAAGGTGAAGCTGGATATAAGCTTCCTCCATTTCAGGGGTGATCCATGTGCCTTCGTTTGTATTGAGTCTAGCGCAATGCCTTATAACAGTTTCAAACTGAGTATCGAAACTTAGAGCGATATCTGTTTTACGAATATGCTTGCGTAAACTTTTAGAAATATAAGCTTGATCTGGCTTGATAATGCAGCGTGGGTTTGGGCTCCACCAAAGAATAGGTTGGTCATCAGAGAACCACGGGAATATACCTGACCGATAAGCTGCAACGATTCGCTCGGATGATAAATCGCCTCCGGCCGCAAGTAAGCCGTCAGGCTCTTTTAATGCGCTTTGTGGTGGTGGAAAATTAAGTGAGTGGTCAAGCCACGGGAGTTGAGACATTGTAAAATATTAGGCTTATGTAGAGATAAAAATATGATGTTAAGTGAGTGAGATGAAATATTTTATAGGGTGCGAAGTGCACCCCATAAAATGATAAAATTAACTTTCATCCAAGTGTTTTTCTGCGTCCAGTGCTGCCATGCAGCCAAATCCAGCAGAAGTGATTGCTTGGCGGTAAATCTGGTCCGTCACATCTCCTGCAGCAAAAACACCAGAAACGCTTGTGCTGGTGACGCCACCGCTTAAGCCGGATTTAATGGTTAGGTAGCCATTATTCATTTCAAGTTGGCCTTCAAATAAGTCTGTGTTTGGCTTATGGCCAATCGCAATGAAAACACCCATGGTATCCAGTTCTTTCTCTTCGCCGTTCAAGGTCGACTTAATACGAACACCTGTTACACCAGCATCATCCCCGAGTACTTCTTCTAAGGTGTGATTCCATTCAATGCGTATATTGCCATTTTTTGCTTTTTCAAATAGCTTATCTTGTAATATTTTTTCTGAGCGAACCGTGTCTCTTCGATGAATAAGAATGACTTCTTTCGCTATGTTGGATAAATATAACGCCTCTTCAACGGCTGTATTGCCACCACCGATTACGCAAACGGTTTGATTGCGGTAGAAAAATCCATCACAGGTTGCACAGGCGCTTACGCCTTTGCCTGCAAATGTTTCTTCTGACTCTAGGCCAAGATACATGGCCGAAGCGCCTGTAGCGATGATGAGTGCGTCACAGGTGTATTCGGCAGAATCTCCTGTCAAACGAAATGGCTTTTGGCTTAGGTCTGCTTTATTAATATGATCAAAGACAACTTTTGTGTCAAAACGTTCGGCATGTTGTTGCATACGGTCCATCAGTGCCGGACCTTGCAAGCCTTCAATATCCCCCGGCCAATTATCTACATCTGTTGTTTGAGTTAGCTGGCCACCGGCTTGCATGCCTGTAATGATAACGGGCTCTAGGTTTGCTCTGGCCGCATAGATAGCAGCGGTGTACCCTGCAGGGCCAGAACCTAAAATTAATAATTTGGCATGTTTAGTATCAGTCATGTACGAACTCCGGTTTAAAATAAGCGCTGTATTTTATGTAATGTAAAGCTAAAAAATAGCAAAGAATTATTGGTATAAGCCTAAATATTGGGTTTTCTCAGAAAATATCAACCGATTTAAGTATATTTTGGCTTAATGGGTTGTCTGTATGGCTCTGTCCTCCGCTTATACGGTGTTCGGTAACGCTTGGAAATACGGCTTGAATATCATCAGGAATAACATGATTTCGGCCTTCGATAAGAGCCCAGGACTTTGCAGTATGCAATAAGGCCATAGCCGCACGTGGAGACAATCCATGGTGAGGGCCTGATTGCATTCTTGTGAATTCAACCAAGCGATAAATATAATCAATCAAACTCTCTGCACATTTTACTTTACCAACCAATGCTTGAATTTTTTCAAGTGTATCGGCGTTAAGCGTTGCTTTGATTTGTTTGAGTAGTTCTCGGCGGCTCGTACCCATCAATAATTGTTTCTCTGATTTTTTACTTGGGTAGCCCAAGCTAATGCGCATCATAAATCGATCAAGTTGTGATTCAGGCAAAGGGTAGGTGCCAGCTTGCTCTGACGGGTTTTGAGTGGCAATGACAAAAAAAGGTGAGGGTAATATCCGCGTTTTTCCTTCCGTAGTGACTTGGCCTTCTTCCATTGCTTCCAATAAAGCGCTTTGAGTCTTAGGGGTTGCACGATTGATTTCGTCAGCCAAGACAATATTGGCAAATATCGGCCCAGGGTGGAAGTTAAATGCGCCTTCATTTTTATCAAAGATATTAATACCTAATAGGTCTCCGGGTAGTAGGTCATTGGTAAACTGAATACGTTGATAGTGAAGGCCTAAGCTGTTTGAAAGTGCGTGAGATAATGTTGTTTTCCCCATGCCGGGCAGGTCTTCAATCAGTAAGTGGCCTTTAGCTAATAAGCAAGTGAAAGCCAACTTAATTGAATGTTCTTTCCCCAGGATAATATGGTTCAGTTGAGTTAGGGTCGTAGTAATGGCATTTATTTTAGGCATGACTTCTTAGTCCTTTTTGGAGGCGCTATCAATAAAACGTTTGCTTAGATTTTGGTAGGCGTCGACACGCCGGTCTCTAAAATAAGGCCAAATACGCCGTGTTTCTTCTGTTTTTTTGAGATCAACTTTAGTAATAATCGCCTCTTCTGAGTTGACTGAAGATTGAGTAAGTATCTCGCCTTGTTGGCCGCAAATAAAGCTATTCCCCCAAAACTGGATACCGGTTGCATGCTTGTTTTTAGGGGCGCTTTTTTGTTTGATATCCTGGCTGTCAACCTCAAAGCCAGTCCGGTTGCATGAAACTAAAGGTAAACTGTTCGCAATAGCGTGCGAGCGCTGGATCGTAGTCCATGCATCTAGCTGTCGGTGCTTTTCTTCTTTAGAGTCTTGAGGGTCCCAGCCAATAGCAGTGGGATAAACTAAAATATCAGCACCTGCTAATGCCATTAGTCGGGCAGCTTCAGGAAACCATTGGTCCCAGCAGACCAGTACGCCAATTTTGCCTATTCTAGTTTGAATAGGTTTGAATCCATTGAATTCATCCTCAGTCACATCACCGGGCGTAAAATAAAACTTCTCGTAAAATCCAGGGTCATCAGGAATGTGCATTTTTCGATAACGGCCAGCCAGAGTACCATCACAATCTAAAACAACCGCTGTATTGTGGTAAAGGCCTACAGCACGCTTTTCAAAAAGTGAACCAACAATTACGCATTGATGTTCTTTCGCCATAGCCGATAAGAAATCTGTGCTCGGACCGGGAATAGATTCTGCGAGGTCAAAGGCGTCAACAGTTTCTTGTTGACAGAAATAAGGTGTGTTGTGGAGTTCTTGTAACACGATTAACTTAGCGCCAGCTTTAGCACTGTTGGCTATCGTCTTTTGAAGGTGGTTTGTAGTTTGTTGTGGTGTAGAAAAGCACTTATGTTGGATGGCTGCAATGGTTAATTGGGTCATTATGCAAGCCCCTGAGTGATTTGCATTGTGACACAGTGCAAACTGCCATGTTGTTTTATTAGAGGTCTGCAATCGATAGGAATAATTTTTCGACCCGGAAAACAGTATTGTATTTGTTCTATTGCTTGTCTGTCTTCCGAAACGTGGTAGATGGGGAGTAGTATTGACTGGTTTGTGATCAAGAAGTTCGCGTAAGTGGCAGGTAAACGTATTTTATTGCCGTTTGTATCAGTATCGTAAATGGCAGAAGTCATAGGTAGTGGAATGAGTTTGTATGGTTCCCCCGTGGTTGTCTTGAATGTCTCTAGCTCCTGTTTCATTGCTTTTAATTCAGCGAAATGTTCGTCGTCCTGATCATTGCATGCTACATAACAAATTGTTTGCCGATCACAAAAACGTGCAAGTGTATCAATGTGTGCATCGGTATCATCGCCAGCAAGAAAACCATGTTTTAGCCATAAAATTCGTTTTATTCCAAGCGTTTCTTTAATTTGTGATTCAATTTCTTGCTTGTTTAAATTGCCGTTTCTGGAGCTGTTAAGCAGGCATTTCTCTGTCGTCATTAATGTGCCGGAGCCGTCAGACTCGATAGAGCCACCTTCTAAAATAAAGTCTATTTTTTTATAGTTGAAGCTAGGGAATGTGCCTAAGTCGAATAGGTTTTTAGTAATGTTATTGTCTTTGTTTGCCTCATATTTACCACCCCAGGCATTGAAATTAAAATCCAATAACGTTATTTCGTTATTTTCTATAATACCTATCGGGCCATGGTCTCGAGCCCATGTGTCATCTGCAGGAACAATAAATGTCTTTAATTGGGTATTATTTAATTGAGCGAAAGAGGCGAGTGTTTTAGTCACAGCTTCGAGTTGAATGCTGTCTTCACAGGAAATTATCAGGTTCTGCTCAGTTAAAATGATTTTTGCGATATTATAATAAACGTACTCTACTGAGCTTAGTTGGCTTTTCCAATCGGTATTGTTATGAGGCCACGTTAGTAAAATAGAAGATTGAGCTTCCCATTCAGCAGGTAGCCTTTTATCAATGTTACTCATTTTTTTGTTGGATGCTTTTTATTGCTTTGAATGCGCATGATGTGTCGGGCTATCAATTGTTGGTGTGCTTCTGAAATACCTGAAAATTCAATATTTAGCTCGTAAGGGGTGTTTTTCTTGGAGCAGGAGAGAACTCTTCCTTCAAGAAGTAAACCACTATATGTCGGAAGAAGAATTAACTTAATTGCGAGGAGCTGGCCTGTTTTAAATTGTTGTTCAGAATGAATGGCCAGCCCACCTTCACTGAGATTGACATCTTGAACATTCTCTTTTGACATGGCTTGATGGCTAAGGGCTAGAACACGAGATAGTGAGTCCAGTTTCATATTAAACACTTTTAATAACTGACCAAGATTCTTATCTTTGTCCGTTACCGCATGTAACAGGTGTTTTGATTCAACATCCAATAGTTGAAACTCCGAAATTAGCCCAAACTCAGGATTCAAGTCAAAGAACTCAGCGGCAGAGTGATTTTCGGGTAGTGCTGCTATCTCAACCGATGCTTTGTCTTCAACGCGGAAGTATTGGCGACGGTTTGAGAGTTCATTAATCGTTGTGATTTTGTTGCCCATTTAGCTAGCTCTTTCTTAATGAGGGTGAAAAAGTTTCTTATGTCGTTATTAAAGCAAATATTTGAGTGCTACGCTGCATAGATTAGTAGTATAAGTATTATTTAATTATCTGAATATTGAAAGGTGTGTTCTAATCTCGCGATGTTGAAATTATACCCAGCCAGAATTGGTCTTCGCTATACATCAGCGAAGCGCAAAAATCACTTTATTTCCTTTATATCACTAACCTCTATGGTTGGTCTGATAATTGGTGTTGCTCTCTTGATTACAGTTTTATCTGTGATGAATGGTTTTGATCGAGAACTACAGCAGCGGATATTGGGAATGGTGCCCCATGCGGTCATTAAGCCCTACGCGGAAATGACTAATTGGAAAGTCTTGGAAGATCAGGTGATGAAAAATCCTGAGGTATTGGCTGCCGCCCCTTTTATTAATGCCCAAGGCATGATTACTCGCAATGGCGCTGTTAATGGGGTTCAGCTAAATGGCGTTTTACCTGAAGAAGAATCTGAGGTTTCTATTATCGCCAAGCATATGATTCGTGGTGAGCTACAAGACCTGAAAGCAGGTGAGTTTGGTATTATTATTGGTGAAATTTTAGCTCGGCAGTTACGTATCGCTATTGGTGACAAAGTAACGGTGGTATTACCCGAAGCGTCGTTAACGCCTGCGGGAGTGTTTCCCCGTTTGAAGCGCTTCACTGTAAAAGGTGTATTTAAAGTGGGGGCTGATTTAGATGCTTCATTAACACTGATTCATATGAATGACGCCGCTAAGATGCTAAGAATGACTGGCGCAGTGCATGGTTTGCGACTAAAAATGCACGATTTATTTGATGCTCCTCGTGTCGCCAATCAAATTGCTGTCAATCTTGATGCAGGTTTTTATAGTATTGACTGGACTCGCACTCACGGTAATTTATTTCAGGCTATCCGTATGGAAAAAACCATGATCGGTTTACTCTTAATGGTAATCGTGGCGGTTGCCGCATTTAATATTATTTCAACGCTCGTTATGGTCGTCACCGATAAAAAAGCCGATATTGCGATTCTTCGTACGATGGGGGCGACACCCCGTGGAATTATGGGGATATTTATTGTTCAGGGGGCATATATTGGTATTGTTGGAACCATCGTGGGAACCGCAGTAGGTGTGCTGCTTTCTCTTAATATCAGTGAATTAATTCATGGTCTTGAAACATTATTAAAAACTCAGTTTTTAAATCCTGATGTTTATTTTATTAGTGATTTGCCTTCTCAACTTATATTGGAGGATGTCATGATTATCTCAGGTTCAGCGTTGGTTATGAGTTTATTAGCGACTCTTTACCCTGCATGGAGGGCCTCAAAAGTCCAACCAGCGGAGGCTTTGCGCTATGAATGATTTGTCACAAGAGCTTGTTATCGATGCTAAGGGTCTTGGTAAAACTTACGACGAAGCCGATAATGCTTTATGTATTTTTCACGATTTAGACTTTACCTTAGCCAAGGGGGAGTCAGTGAGCGTTCTCGGGACTTCGGGTTCCGGAAAAACAACATTGCTAAATATCCTAGGTGGGCTTGATAAAGCAACTTCAGGTTCGGTAAAGCTTTGCGGTAAAGACCTTGCTGCATGTTCTGAAAAAGTAATCACAAAGCTCCGAAATCAGCATTTGGGTTTTGTTTATCAGTTTCATCACTTGCTAGCAGAATTTTCGGCCACTGAAAATGTAGCAATGCCGCTTTATATTAATGGTCTCTCTCGCCGAGAAGCGGATTCAAAAGCGTTGGCATTGCTTGAAAAAGTAGGTTTATCTACCAGAGCCAATCATAAACCCTCTGAGCTTTCTGGTGGTGAACGACAGCGTGTTGCAATTGCTAGAGCTTTAGTTAATAACCCTGCTTGTGTGTTAATGGATGAGCCAACAGGGAACCTCGATGATACGACTGCAAAAAAAATTCAAGCATTAATGCTGGACCTGCAAGAGCAATTTGAAACAAGTTTTGTGGTTGTGACGCACGATAGGCAGTTAGCGCATCAAATGAATCGAGTGCTCATTATGGAAGAAGGTGGTTTGCGCCAGCTTTCCTAGTCTTGTGGGTCTAGCCTCTAAAATGATTCAGAGGCTAATTTCTTTTGTTTCTCTCTCGTTTTTCGCGGCGATGGCGCCATTTTTGAACAATACTTCTTTTCCAGATCACGTTAATAACTACATACCCTAAAATACTTGCCACAATTCCTGTTATTAGTGAGCCAAAGTAAAGTGGTATGCCGATGTCATATAGTTTTTCTTTAAGCCAGGCAAAAGATAGCTCATATTCAAAGGGGGTGGTGGGAAGGTCTAAGATCCAGGCTCCCAGTAAATACTCACAATAAAAAATGGGCGGCATGGTGATGGGGTTGCTTATCCAAACTAATGCGAGTGATAGTGGCATATTTGCTTTAAAGCGCACTGCACATAATGCGGCAGCCAACATTTGTAGAGGCATTGGGATGCTCGCCCAAAATAAACCAATGGCAAAAGCTTTAGTAACAGAATGACGGTTAAGGTGCCAAAGATTTGGGTCGTGAATAATCGGACCAATAAACCTTAAAGACTTATTATTTTTAATTGATTCCGGGTCAGGAAGATATTTTTTAATAAACTCTTTAGGCATACTTCTCTATTCGATCCGTTATTGAAAGTTTAGACTCAAGGAAGAGTTAATGTTTACATGGATGGCCGCTTTTTGTGTTGGCGCAATCATACTCTATTGTAGTGGAATTTTGTTGCCTTGGTATGCTTATATTTTATTCCTCGTAGTCGTTTTGTGCATTCCTCGTTTTATCTTTCACCCCAAATATATATTAGCCATAATTTTTTTTGTTCTCGGTCATGCCTATGCTTCGTTCGAAGCAAAAACTCTAATTGGATCAATATTACCCCTAGAGCTTGAAGATGTTCCAATGGAGGTAACCGGTTATTTTTGTTCAATGGCTCAAAAAGGTGAGCATAACTATAGTGCCGAATTTTGTACTCTGTCCATTTTTAACCCTGACTCTCAAAAACAAATAACAGGCAAATCCAAAATTATATTGTATTGGCCACATAGTCAGGCAGAACTTTTGGCAGAACAAAAATTATATCGCTTTAAGGTGAAATTAAAACGGCCAAGAGGGGTTTTGAACCCGGTTGGAAATAGTTACGAACAGTACTTGTTTCAGAGACGGATTGTTGCGGTTGGGTCAATTATATCGGTATTTCCCAAGCACGTAGAAACAAGCTTTTCACCTGAAAGAGCGATAGCACAAAAAATTCTTTCCACCAGAATGAGCATTTCTAAACACCTCGATACTTTGTTTTTAGGCCTAGAGCATGCAGGTTTACTCAAAGCATTATTACTAGGAGACCGATCAGGTATAAATAAAAAGGATAGTCAGACTTTAAGTCAGACTGGAACTCAGCATCTAATGGCGATTTCAGGTTTGCATATTGGGGTGATACTAATGCTGATCTATCGTTTTTTACCTAAATCCAGGCGCTCACTGGTTTTGATAGCGCTACTGGGTCTTGTCTATGTCGCATTAGTCGGTTTTAGTACTTCAGCTCAGCGAGCATGGGTGATGTGTGTGGTGGCTCTGATCTATCTTATGGGATTTAAGCGAGTCAGTTTATGGCAGCCTTTTATTCTTGGTTTGACAGTCGTGTTATTACTTGACCCATTGGCGCCTTTAGGAATGGGATTTTGGTATTCTTTTGTGAGCGTTGCCTTATTGTTAGTGCTTATTTTTTTAGGCCCGAAAGGCGGTTCATTATGGTGGATGTTTCTAGTAGTTCAATTTGTATTGTTAGTTGGTTTAGCACCGGTTAATACTTATTTTGGCTTACCTCATAGCTTATCGAACAGCTTGGCAAATGTAATTGCAATTCCATGGGTTTCTGTCGTGGTACTTCCGGGAGCGCTGATTGCCTTGGTTGCATCTGTTTTATTACCAGAATTATCAGTCCCATTATTTACAATGCTTAATGAAATATTGCATGTCTTGATGAATTTTTTATCCTCTATTCGGTATGTCAGTGAGCCGTTAAATGCGGATAACATCATGCTGATTCAATTCAGTTTGTTGTTAGTATTATTTGCAAGCATGCTGCTATTCAGGGTAAAAATCTTGCTGGTTTGTTTGTTGTTAGGTGTGTTTTTTTATTTCAGTTTACCTACTAATATAAAAAATGAAGCAACTAAGTTGCTTGTTTTTGATGCTGGCCAAGGCCTTGCTTTGGCAATTCATTCAAGAGATATGAACTGGTTATACGATACAGGCGCCGCGTATGAAAAATCATCCGTTGCACAGCGAGCGATATTGCCTTATCTGAGAGCCAATAATTTACTGAATAGAACTGAAGGGATTATTATCAGTCATGGGGACTGGGATCATGCTGGTGGGCTTGATGACTTACTTTCATCAATTGATCCTGCTTATTTATGGTCTGGAGAAATTGATCGCTTGTTCAGTCAAAGCGCTACAAAAGCAGAGTCTTGTACTCGTTCTATGAGCTGGCAGTCAGACCAAGTACAAATTGAAATTCTCTATCCATTACAAAAACCTTTACGTGAACCCTCAAAAGAAACAAAACCATCAGCCAATAATCACTCTTGCGTAGTTCGAGTAACTATCGGTCGTATTCGTTTCTTGTTAATGGGAGATTTAGAGGCGGAAGCCGAGTTAGAGCTCGTTAGATTGTACAGGCATGAATTAAAAAGTGATGTGCTCATTGCTGGACATCATGGCTCAAATAATGCCAGTTCATATACGTTTTTAAAATATGTTAAGCCTGAGTATGTTGTATTTTCTTCGGGTTACAAAAACCGTTTTGGTCATCCACATAAAAAAGTGATTAATAGGGTAGAGAGCTTTACTAATAAAATATTCAATACCGCTATTAATGGCGCTTTAATTTTTAGCGTTGATCCAGCATCCGAAGATCAAAAGATAAAAATTACAGTTGAACGAAATGATAAATCACCATTTTGGGTATTGAAAGATGACCCTAAGCCTATTTTATAAGCAAAAATTAACATAGAGCATTCAATGCAGGCTTTTCTAAATATCTGGTTGTGCTAAAGTGTCGGCATAAAAATACATTGTTAAAAAATTCCGGGAGAAGTCTAAGTGTTGGATTTATTAAAGCCAGGCGGCATTATCATGTTTCCTTTGCTGCTATGTTCAGTTTTGGCGTTAGCCATTATTATTGAGCGTTTTTGGACTTTACGAATTAGCCGCTTAGCTCCTAAGTCATTGGTTCAGGATTTATGGAGTTGGATCAAGAAAAAAGAGCTTAATTCCAAGCGCCTTCGAGAATTAAAAGAAACAGCCCCTCTTGGTAGAATACTCGCAGCAGGTTTAGCAAATGCTAAGCATGGTCGTGAAATAATGAAAGAAAGTATTCAAGAAGAAGCAAGCCATGTCGTACATGAAATGGAACGTTTTCTGACGGCATTAGGTACTGTTGCTGTAATTACGCCTCTTTTAGGTTTATTAGGAACTGTCATCGGAATGATCAAAGTTTTTGCTCAGCTTCAGCTTGAAGGTGCCGGTAATGCAGCAGCATTAGCCGGAGGTATTTCAGAAGCTTTAATCACAACAGCCGCAGGTATGACGGTTGCCATTCCAGCATTGATCTTCCACCGTTACTTTACACGTCGTGTTGATGAAATTGTTGTGAGCATGGAACAAGAAGCTTTGCGGTTAGTTGAAGTGATACATGGTGATCGTGAAGCTAGTAATGCGGGAGAGAAAGTCTCTTGAACTTCAAGCGACAAGCCAGTGAAGGGATCACTGTCGATTTAACCCCCATGATTGATGTGGTTTTTTTGTTATTGATATTTTTTATGGTATCGACCACTTTTACCAAAGAAAGTCATTTAGAAATTGACTTGCCTCAATCCAGTAGTGAACCTGCTAAGGCAGCAGTAAAAGAAATTGAAGTTATTATTACGGCTAAAGGTGAATATTCAATTAATGAAAGAGCATTAGTGAATAATCAGGAAGAGACTCTCAAGAAAGCAGTGCAAAAGTTATCTGATGGAGACACAAAGATTCCATTTATTATTACTGCTGATGCCAAAACATCACATGAGTATGTTGTTAGGGTAATGGATGTAGCCGGGCAGCTTGGGTTTGTACAGTTAAGTATTACTACACAGCGTTCTAAGTCGAAATAAAATCTGCAATTTGAATGTCAGGAGGCGGTTAAGTTGATCTTTCCTGACATTCAACGATTCAAGAAGCATAAGGTTTTCATCATTATATGAGTAAAGGTTCCGCACTACCGGATAATAAAACAGAGGTGATTGATTCTAACTGGGATCTTTACCAGCGACTACTCGTCTATCTAAAGCCACTCAAATTCTATTTCTTTCTAAGTATTATTGGTAATGCTATCTATGCTAGTGCAAGTGCGCTCATGGCAAAAGCATTAGAGTTCGTCATTGATACTGTTGAGCATCCCACCGATGAAAACCGTATTCTGTTACCTGCATTAATCTTCGCATTATTTATATTTAGAGGCTTGGGAGGGTTTTTAGGTGGCTATTACATTGCATATGTTGGTCGTAATATTGTTCATCAAATACGTACTCAAGTATTTGATCGCTATCTGAAACTTCCAACTCATTATTTCGACAATAATGCGTCGGGCCACTTAATTTCCAGAATTACCTACAATGTTGAGCAGGTTTCTTCGGCAACGACAGATGCCGTCACCATTATTGTTCGCGAAGGTTTGACGGTCATTGGCTTGTTAGCGGTGATGATTTCTTCTAACTGGAAACTCACATTAATATTTTTAGCGCTAGGGCCTGTGATTGGTTTTTTAGTAAATTATGTGGGCAAACGCTTTCGCGTACTGAGTAAACGAATCATGGCCTCGGTTGGAAACGTGACACATGTTACTTCTGAAGTGGTCAGCGGATTCAGAGTAGTACGTATATTTGGTGGTGAAGACTATGAAACCAAGCGTTTTGGAGAGGCTAGCCGGTATAATTTAAAGCAAAGCTTAAAGCTAGAGCTTACCAAAGCTATTAGTACGCCAGTGATACAAGCAATGGTGGCATTAGCGATCTCGATCCTTGTTTGGTTAGCGTTAGCGCCAGAAGTGAGGGGAGGTATGTCTGCAGGAGCTTTTGTTGTCATCATTGCTGCAGCATCAACCATGGCAAAGCCTATTAGACAGTTAACACAAGTGAATGAGAAAATTCAACGAGGTGTTGCAGCAGCAAGGGATCTATTTGAAGTTATCGATGCCCCGTCAGAAAAGGATGAAGGCAAGCATATTGCTGAGCGAGTCAAAGGTGAACTCAGTCTACAAAATGTTACTTTTAGGTATCATGGGACACACCGGGATGTTTTGAAGGGCATCAACCTGAATATAAAGCCTGGAGAAACGATTGCTTTAGTCGGCCGCTCTGGTAGTGGCAAATCAACCTTAGCGAACCTGATTCCCCGGTTTTATGATTTAACTGGCGGAAGCATTAAGCTCGATGGAGTCGATGTTGAAGATTATACTTTACGCTCTTTGCGTGACCAGATTGCGTTAGTGACTCAAAATGTAACGCTTTTCAACGATACATTAGCTAAAAATATTGCTTATGGTGGCTTGGACGGTGCCTCGTTGGAGCAACTTAAAAGTGTTTCCAGACAAGCTAATGCTCTGTCGTTTATAGAAGATAAAGAACAAGGTTTTGAGACGCTTGTCGGTGATAATGGGATTGCGTTATCTGGTGGGCAACGTCAGCGAATCGCTATTGCCAGAGCTTTGTTAAAGGATGCGCCTTTATTGATTCTGGATGAGGCAACTTCTGCACTGGATACTGAGTCTGAAAAAGTCATCCAAAGTGAATTAGACCTTTTAATGGAAGGTCGGACGACGATTGTTATTGCTCACCGTTTATCTACTGTTGAAAATGCAGACAAAATTATCGTGATGGATGAGGGTCGAATTGTTGAACAGGGCTCACACCTAGAGCTTTTATCTATGAATGGTGAGTATGCCAAATTATACAATATGAATTTGGCGGATGAAGCTGATTCAGAAATTGTGTAAAAAGGTTTCAAACGAATGGCTTCCAGTTCCTCCTCATTTATTATCCGGTCATGGTACCAAGGTGCCTTTTGGTTGTACTTATTATTACCGTTGAATTTGCTTTATGGTTTAATTACTTTTCTCCGAAAATTCTTGTACCAGCGTAAAATTCTAAAGTCATATCGTGCAAAAGTTCCTGTTGTAGTAGTAGGTAATATTACTGTGGGAGGGACGGGTAAATCTCCTCTCGTCGCCTATCTGGTTGAGTCATTAACAGAAATGGGTTTTAAGCCAGGGGTTGTTAGCAGAGGTTATGGTGCTTCAATTTCAAAAGATGACGTGCGTGAAGTGCTTGCAAGTAGCACTGTTTCAGAAGTGGGCGATGAACCATTAATGTTAAAGCGTCGCGTAGGTTGCCCTCTTTTTGTCAGCCCAGTTCGTTCATTAGCCGTTCAGGCTTTGGAAGCACAAGGTTGCGACATTGTGATTACTGATGACGGTTTGCAGCATTTCGCTCTGGAGCGTGATATAGAAATTTGTGTCTTCGATGGTGAACGTAAGTGGGGGAATGGTCACTTGCTTCCTATGGGGCCGATGAGAGAACCTCTTAGCCGAATAGAGTCGACAGATTTTATTGTCATGAATGGTGCAGAGTGGTCTGTCCCTATTCAGCCTAAACGAGCTAGTTTTAGAATGGATCTAGAAGCTACAGACCTACAAGCACTAAATAGTGAAAAGGCTGTACCTCTTGGTGATTTTAATGGCATGAAAGTCGATGCAATTGCTGGTATTGGTAATCCTGAGCGTTTCTTTTCTACTTTAGTCGCGCATGGCTTACTGGTAGAATCTCACGCTTTTAGTGACCATCATGCTTATTCCATCTCAGATGTGAGCTTTTCAAATGGTCGGCCGCTAGTCATGACCGAAAAAGATGCCGTGAAATGCATGGGGTTTAACTTAAAAGATGCTTGGTATCTTCCGGTCTCTGCACAATTGAGTGGTGATCTAAGTGCTCAAGTTATTACTTTATTAAAATCGAAAGGTTGGTTCAATGGATAAGAAACTATTATCAATATTAGCGTGCCCTTGCTGTAAAGGTGAGCTGATTTATAAAAAAGATCAGAATGAATTGATCTGTAAAGGGGATGGCCTAGCATTTCCTGTTAGGGATGAAATACCTGTGATGCTGGAAACTGAAGCGCGTACATTAAGTACAGATGAAAAGTTAGAAAAATAACTTAAGAAGGGTTCTGTATGTCATTCACTGTGATTATTCCTGCTCGTCATGCCTCCACCAGATTACCGGGGAAGCCTCTCTTGGATATTGCTGGCAAGCCAATGATTCAGCATGTTTATGAACAGGCACAAAAATCTGCAGCCCAGCGAGTTGTGATTGCGACCGACGATCAACGAATTTTTGATGTTGCTGAAGGCTTTGGCGCTGAAGTAATCATGACGTCGGCCACTCACCCGTCAGGCACTGATCGTTTAGAAGAAGTCGTTAGAAAACTAAACCTTGAAGACGATGAACGAGTTGTGAATGTGCAAGGTGATGAACCGTTGATTCCTCCAGCGTTGATTAATCAGGTTGCTGAGAATCTGGCTACGAATTCAGCAGCGGGTATCTCAACCTTATGTGAACAGATTGACCAGATTGATTTGGTATTTAACCCCAATGTTGTAAAAGTGGTCTTTAATCAGCAAGGTTTTGCTAATTACTTTAGTCGGGCGCCAATACCTTGGGCTAGAGAGTCGTTTGGTGAGCAAGGGGCTATTTTACCTCCGGGGGCTCAATATTTCAGGCATATTGGTATTTATGCTTATAAAGTTTCGTTTTTGAAAGACTATGTTACTTGGCAGCCAAGCATGACAGAAAAGGTTGAATGCCTTGAGCAATTAAGAGCTTTGTCTAACAATGTTGGAATTCATGTAGATCTTGCTCTTGAAACACCACCTGCTGGTGTTGATACTGAAGAAGACTTACAACGCTTAAGAGATTTGATGTTGGCACTGTAGTGATAAGAATGATGCTAAAAAATAGCGAAAACAGTAAGGATGTCATGATTCGTGTTCTATTTGTTTGTTTGGGAAATATCTGTCGATCACCGACTGCCCACGGAGTTTTTCAAAAGATCATTGACGATCAGAATTTGAGTCATTTATTTCAAGTGGACTCCGCTGGAACAGCGGCTTGGCACATAGGTAAAACACCTGACCCTCGCTCACAAACTGCAGCACAATTGCGACAATATGACTTGAGCGGTTTATCTGCGCGTCAAGTAGAGCCTGAAGATTTCGAAAAGTTTGATTATATTCTGGCAATGGATCATGAAAACTTACATAACCTTCAAAAGATCTGCCCCTCAGAATATCAATCCAAACTGTCCTTGTTCTTGAGTTTTAGTGATATGAATGAAGATGAAGTACCTGACCCATACTATGGTGGGGCAGGTGGCTTTGAGCGTGTTCTGGATTTAGTGGAATCGGCAAGTCTTGGTTTTCTTAAAGAACTGACACCGGGGTCTAAAGCATAATGGAATTGTTAGAGCAGGCGGATATCAGCATGATAAATACGCTTGCGCTTCCAAGTAAAGCACGCCTGTTAATTGATACATATACAGTTGAAGAGCTGACTGAAGTATCGAAAAAGTATTCATTGCTGGCAGAAGATATTCTGATATTAGGGGGGGGTAGTAATCTGGTACTGCCTGCTTTTTTAGATAGGATAGTTATTCGTTATTTGGGGCAGTCAATTCGTTACCAAGAAACAGATACCGGAGAGCTTCTGGTAAGCGTCGATGCGGGTGTTGTTTGGGATGAGCTGGTTAATAAATTGGTTAATAAAGGTTTACGAGGTATTGAAAATTTATCATTAATTCCCGGAACTGTCGGCGCAGCACCTGTGCAAAATATCGGCGCTTATGGTGTGGAATTAGCAGATGTCCTAGAATCTGTTGAAGTCTTTAATATTGAGAAGCAAATAACTGAAATACTATCTAAAAAACAATGTGAATTTTCATATCGAGATAGCCTGTTTAAACAAAACCCCAATAAATATTTTATTTTAAATGTCTGTCTGAAAGTATCTGCAAAGCGTGATTTTAGTCTGTCATATGGTGAGCTTCAGTCATTGAACCGCAATAGTGACCTGAGTGTTCATCAGGTTAGAGAAAAAGTAATTTCATTGAGACAAGCCAAATTACCTGACCCAAAAAAACTGCCTAATACAGGCAGTTTTTTTAAAAACCCTGTGGTCACTGCTGAACAAGCGATCAAACTGAAAGCAAAGTTTCCGGAAATCGTTGCTTACCCTCAAGCAGGTGGGAGAGTTAAGCTAGCTGCAGGATGGATGATAGACCAGTCGGGCTGGAAAGGGGTACGATCAGGGAATGTTGGTATGCATTCTAAACAAGCGCTCGTACTCGTAAATTATGCACACGCAACACAAATTGAAGTATTAAGCTTTGCCGCTAAAATCCAGTCATCGATTTTAGAAAAGTTTAATGTAGTTTTAGAAATAGAGCCCGTGGTTATAAAGACATAGCGCAGTTTGATACTAAGGTCGGTTTGACATTTCTTTATTCAAACGTGTAATCGTGTATTGGGCTTGTTGCTGTTTCGCTTCCTCTTCTTTGTCTTTGAAGTACACCTTTATCTCATAGCTATCGCTGGTTTGTTCAACGGCTTCAGCCCTGACAAGCTCAGTATCGGTATCGGGGTATAAATTGATTTTGTGTTTGATAATTTTTTTGATTTCTGATTCTAAGCTTTTTAGAGCCTCTTTGCTTGGCGCGAAGCTTTTTTGCTTTCTGATAAAGCGTTTTAATTTTAATTGCCTGTCCACGCGTGGATGAAGTGACATGTTCCAAGCTGTTACAATGATGTCCAAACGCGATTGCATCTCTTTTTTATTATCGACTGACTGTAATAAGTCGTCACTGATGTCTACTAGCATTTGAGAGATGTTTTCGTTATCTGGCATAATATTCCATATAAGGTTGGGTAGAGTGTTGGGCACACTGTACCATTTATTCGTAAATTAGTTACTACCGCGGTGTTTTAAGTGGCTGTTTTTTACTTCCAGAGTTTTAAAATTCAAAGCAAGCTAATAATTTTCTTTGCTGCATGGTAGGGTGTAATTTTGTTCGATAACACCGCTTTCTGTAAAATTGGGCGTTCAGTCTGAACTTTTAAATTATTCTTAAGCTTTAAAGTGAGCATTTCTTGAATAAGGGTGTCTAACCATTTGCTATTTTGTTGTGCTCGCTGGGCTTCAAATTCTCCAGAGCCTTTGCAGAGGGCTTCATACTCTTCAACCATCTTCCAAACGTTATCAATTCCCTGATTTTCAAGCGCCGAGCAGGTTTTCACTTGTGGTGTCCAGGTATGAGTCTGTTGCATAAGGTGTAAAGCATTTTGGTAATGGCTTTTCGTCCTCTCGGCTAAATGTATATGTTCGCCATCATGTTTGTTAATTACCAAAGCATCCGCCAACTCCATAATGCCACGCTTAATGCCTTGCAATTCATCACCTGCATTTGGAAGCATCAAAACCAGAAAGAAATCGACCATCGCAGCGACTTGATATTCAGACTGACCAACACCGACTGTTTCAACCAGAATGACATCATAACCGGCGGCTTCACAAAGCAGCATTGTTTCACGGGTTTTTTGGGCAACTCCCCCTAAAGCGCCTTCAGAAGGGCTTGGGCGAATGAATGCATTAGTTTCTCGTGAAAGTTTTTCCATTCGGGTTTTATCACCCAAAATACTACCACCACGAATAGGGGAGCTGGGATCTACTGCTAGCACAGCAACTTTCTTGCCTTGCTTGATTAAAAACAACCCTAAGGCTTCGATAAAGGTGGACTTACCAACGCCTGGGACGCCTGTAATGCCGACGCGAATGCTTTTACCTGTTGCTGGTAATAATTGGTTCAGTAAGCCTTGTGCAGCTTCACGATCACGATCTAGTTTGCTTTCTATCAAGGTGATTGCTTTTGCAAGTGCTCGACGTTGGCCTTGTTTTATTTGTGCTAAATCAATCATGTATATTTTTCTAATCCGATGCGTCAATGATAGCGTTTAATACCTCACGCGCGCTAACGGGAACTTTCGTACCCGGACCAAAAATACCTTTAACACCTGCCTGATATAAAGTTTCGTAGTCTTGTTTTGGAATGACACCACCTGCGATGACTATAATGTCGTCAGCGCCTTCCGCTTTAAGTGCTTGAATGAGTGAAGGGACAAGTGTTTTATGGCCTGCAGCCTGTGAGCTAACACCAACAACATGTACATCATTTTCAACGGCTTGTTTAGCAACTTCTTCGGGAGTGGAAAACATGGGGGACAGATCAATATCAAAACCTGCATCGGCAAAAGCTGTAGCGATGATTTTAGCACCACGATCATGGCCATCTTGGCCCATTTTGCAAACTAGCATTCGTGGGCGGCGACCGGTTTTTGTTTCAAATTTTTCAATATCTGTTTTAATGGCTTGCCAGTCAGCGTCATTTTCATACGATGCACCATAAACGCCGCTTATGGTTTTTGACTCGGCTTGAAAACGTCCAAACTCTGCTTCCATGGCGTCTGAAATTTCTCCAACGGTGGCACGTAAACGAGCTGCTTGAATACTTAAGTCTAGTAAATTACCTTCACCTGATTTCGAAGCTTGAGTAATGGCTGTTAGTGATTGCTCAACAGCACTTTTATTCCGACTCTGACGAATTTCATTTAAGCGTTTGATCTGGCTATCGCGAACCGCGACGTTGTCGACTTCGAGTATGTCTAAATCATCTTCTTGCTCTAGTTGGTACTTGTTTACGCCAACAATAACATCTTCGCCAATATCGATGCGAGCTTGTTTTTTTGCGGCACTTTCTTCTATACGAAGTTTTGGAATGCCTTGCTCAATGGCTTTTGCCATGCCCCCGTTTTCTTCAATCTCTTCAATCAGCTCCCATGCTTTATCTGCAATTTGCTGGGTCAGGCTTTCCATCATGTAGGAACCACCCCAAGGGTCAGCGACTTGGCAAATCCCAGTTTCTTCTTGAAGAATAATCTGGGTATTTCGTGCAATACGCGCTGAAAACTCAGTAGGCAAGGCGACGGCTTCATCTAAAGCATTCGTGTGTAATGATTGCGTTCCACCAAAAACAGCAGCCATGGCCTCAACAGTGGTACGGACGACATTGTTATAGGGGTCTTGTTCTGTGAGTGACCAACCGGAGGTTTGTGAGTGAGTTCTGAGCATTGAGGACTTAGGGTTTTGAGGCTCAAACTCCTCCATAATACGGCTCCATAATAAACGGCCAGCACGAAGTTTGGCGATTTCCATATAGAAATTCATGCCAATCCCCCAGAAGAATGAGAGGCGAGGCGCAAAGGCATCAACTTCTAAGCCTGCATTGATTGCAGTTCGTACATATTCGCGGCCATCACTTAAGGTGTAAGCTAGCTCTAGCGCTGCATCAGCACCGGCTTCTTGGATGTGGTAGCCAGAAATTGAAATACTATTAAATCTAGGAAGGTTCTGAGATGTATAGGCAATGATATCGCCGATAATTTTCATGGACGGTTTTGGTGGGTAAATATAGGTATTACGCACCATAAACTCTTTTAAAATATCATTCTGAATAGTACCTGATAGCTTTTCAGGACTAACGCCTTGCTCTTCTGCCGCCACAATATAACTCGCAAGAATAGGGAGTACGGCGCCATTCATCGTCATAGAAACGGAGACTTTATCCAAAGGGATTTCATTGAACAAAATTTTCATATCTTCAACAGAGTCAATCGCAACCCCTGCTTTACCAACATCGCCGGTTACTCGAGGATGGTCAGAATCATAGCCCCGGTGTGTCGCAAGATCAAAAGCAACTGAAACGCCTTGTGCACCAGCAGCTAAATTCTTTCGATAAAAAGCGTTAGATGCTTCTGCTGTAGAAAATCCGGCATATTGACGAATAGTCCAAGGTCTGCCGGCATACATAGTGGCCATAGGGCCACGAACATAGGGTGCCATACCCGGAAGCGTGTCTGTGTGCGGCAAATCTTTAGTATCTTCTTGGGTGTAGAGGACTTTAATCGGTACGCCTTCAGGAGTATGCCATTCCATTTCCTCTGGTGTTCGGCCTTTCATTTGTTTTGTGGCCAGTGCTTCCCATGTTTTTAGATTTGATTTGCTATCAGACATAAGGTTTTCCAAAAAGTAGGCTGTTTAATTTCTGAGAATTAACTTCAATAATTAATGATTTTGAGGTTCATTAATCTCTATCAGTACACCATCACAGCTTTTAGGGTGAATGAAAATCACCTTGCAATTGTGAGCACCTAACGAAGGTTTTTCAGATAAAAATTCATAGCCTTTGGTTTTTAGGCGCTTAATATCTGCTTCTATGTCATCACTACGAAAACATAGGTGGTGAATCCCTCCACCTTTTTTATCAAGATACTTCTGAACAGGCCCTTCACCATTTAAAGGATGGACCAGTTCAATGCTTGTGTTGGAAATAGGGAAGAATGCAGCACTGGTTTTAGCACTTTCTACATCTTCTCGTGCTTTTAAATTAAGCCCGAAATCTTCTGCAAAACGTTCAATGGCTGCATCAAGGTCTGGGACTGCTATGGCGATATGATCTAAAGCGGTAATCATTTTTTTATCCTGTGAGTACTAGTTATGTATTTATCACCGAAGTGATTAATATTTACTTAGAGTGTTTTGTACGACTCAAACCTATGTCATTCCGGTAGTCTTATTAGCCGGAATTCAGCTCTTTTATTGCTGTTTAGTTAAACGTCTGTCGTGTAAAGCGCTCAATTAAAGTCTTGTCTTTATAAATAAATTAGTTGCTGCTTCTTGTTCAATTTTGATTTCTTCAGGTGAAATTACCACCACTTTTTCATCGGGAACGATTTTAAACAAAGGCTGGCCTTTCTTAATAATCTCTCCGTCTTTCACGTTTTGTACTTTTGCAATAGTGCCTGAGAAAGGAGCAATAACTTTGTTAAACATTTTCATAACTTCAACAATGTACAATGTTTGGCCTGCCTCAAAATGTTCGCCTTCTTGAATAAAAGGCGGCATTCCCGGTGCTTCACAAGAGTAATACATACCTCCTGAACTGGCTAAAATTTCATCACTCTTGGCGCGAGGTGGTGGAACGAGTATTTTAGCCATTTGTGTCTGTAATGATTCATCTAAAAGTTTTTCTGGAATAGAGATGCTTAAATCATCATTAACACTTAGGTCATAATAGTCTGTTTCAAATGCAATGTGGGGGATGATAGATAAAATCTCACACCCTGATTGATAGGCTAGATGAGCGGCTTTAGTTGCCTGCCAAAGTTGGTTGTCAAAACCATTGGGTGCTTGTTTACTTTGAAGTTGAGTATTGAGGTCTTGAAAATCTGTACTGTCAATACGGCTTTCAAGTTCAAGGTAGAAATCCAAGGCATCATTTAAAACCTCGAAATCATGGTCCCAAATCATGCTTGAAGCAGGGTTGTCTGTTTGAAAATCCATATTCAAATACCGATAAGTATCTGCTAAGACTTGGATCGGATTTGCCTTCCACGTTATTTTGCCTTTACTTTTTCCTTTTTCGGAAATGATAAAATTCTTGTGATTCAGGCTCAACCATCCTGCAAGTATGTGTGGTTCAGAAAATAATTGTTCAATAGGCCGAGCGAGCAAAATTTGTTTTCGAGTAAGAACAGACTTCATGGCAGACAGGCAGTCTTCATCTACAATAGAGTTGAGTATATTATTGCAAATTTTTTGGTACGCATTATTTACATCTAGTTTGTTAGTTTGCTGTTTTAATAGGCCAACAGCGCTGATGTAAGGCACAATAAAACGAGTTGTGGGTCGGGCATTAATATTGTTACCGATGAACCAATTGACCAGACCGTAATGAAACTCAAGGTTGGTTGCTAGATCTTTGCCTTGAAGTTTCGTAGTTCGTAATACTTCAGCCAGTTGTTCAAAACTATCTAAGCGGTTTTTGCCCACTGTTAGTAGTAGTGCTATGTTGCTATCGTAAGCTCCCGCTAGGTGGTAGGCCATGAATACATCGGTATCGGGGTTATGCAGGCTAATACCTTGGTCATCACGAATTTCATCTTTAGTCGCATCAGACCAGTTCTCAATTAAACCGCCTGCATGAGGGGCTAAAGCTTGGTTGGTTGCATTCAATCGCGCTTCAACGGAGGCGTTGTTACGAGTAATACGTTCAGGTTTAGGTAGGCGCTTGCCGTGCACTGCTAAGAGCACCATTGCTTCAACTAATGAGTCAACTAAAAAGGCGTCGCTAGAATTATCAGGGTTGACGAATTTTAAACGATAGCATAACTCGGTGACGCGGTGCTCAACTTGAATTCGAGTATTCATTTCCATAAAGAAATGCTTGTCACGGTCAACAATACACTCAAAAGTAGATACGTTATCAAGTCCGACGGCTTCACCAAAACGTTCTGCTTCAGTCTCCATTGCTTCTAAGGTTTTTATATCTTGACTTAGGACGGCGGTTTCTTTGTCCCTTCCATCCTTAATAGACTGAGTGAGTGCGTATTGTAAATCTTCAGCAGTGACGGAAATCTCAAGCAGCTTTTGTTCGTGCATTTGTAGTGAACAGTCTCGTCCGCCAAGTGCTAAGCTCCATACGCCATTACCTAATACCTGAATCTCCTGATGACGTGTAGTTTCTATATTCAATTCGACCAGGATATTCTTGTTATCACCTTTACCGGTCGTTTTTACTTCATTTAAAATTTCTAAAACGAGTGATGGTGCTTGGTCTGCTGCTTGTTGCAGGCGTTCTTCGGCGCTACCTTTGTAAGTGCTCGGGCTTGGTAATATTCGTTGGCCTTTTCCGCCTCCACCGCCGATACATTTTAAACGAATTCGGTTTTCAGGGTATTGGTGGCCAATTTCGACAACTTGCTCTCGAATTGTCTCTTGTAGCGCTTCAATGGAAAAGAGGTCGATACCTTT
>CAJWBJ010000061.1 GCA_913020495.1 uncultured Oleiphilus sp. | reverse complement strand
GATCATGTAATTCTTGGTGGAGGGACGATGGTTCATCAATTTTGTAGAATTGGTTTGCATAGCATGAGTGCTGGCGGGAGCATCGTGTTGCGCGATATTCCTGCGTACGTCATGGCTAGTGGTCAATCAGCTTCTGCGCATGGTTTAAATACTGAAGGCCTTAAGCGTAGAGGATTTAGCTCTGAACTTATTTTGGAGTTAAAGCGGGCTTATAAAATAGTTTATCGTAAAGGTTTAAAGTTAAGTGATGCATTGGAGCAATTATCATCTGTTGCCAGTGATATTCCTGAGGTGGCAGTCTTTACTGATAGTATCAAAAATTCTAACCGAGGCATTATTCGTTAATGTCTATCGAGTCAGAAATTCAAAGCTCATTGACAGAGAGCGATGTTCCGGAAGTTATTTCTAAGCGACCCATTAGAGTAGGTATTGTTGCGGGTGAGGTATCTGGTGATATCCTTGGGGCAGGTTTAATTCAATCAATTCGTAAGCTGTACCCTAATGCTCAATTTGAAGGTATTGGTGGCCCATTGATGATAGAGCAGGGCTTTAAGAGTCATGTTCCTATGGAACGCTTGTCCGTTATGGGGCTAGTTGAAGTGTTGGGTCGGATATTTGAGCTTGTTGGTATTCGGCGACGAATTAAGCACTACTTTTTAAAAAATCGTCCTGATGTGTTTATTGGAATTGATGCGCCTGATTTTAATCTAGGCTTAGAGCTTTCTTTGCGCAAACAAGGTGTAAAAACAGGTCATTATGTTAGTCCTTCTGTTTGGGCCTGGCGTCAGAGGAGGGTATTCAAAATTGCGCGCGCAGTTGATTTGATGCTTACCTTATTTCCTTTTGAGGCAAAGTTTTATAAAGCACATCAAATAGCGGTGCGTTTTGTTGGACATCCATTGGCTGACTTAATTCCGGTCGCGCCTGATAAGCAAATAGCGAGAAGTGACTTGGGTGTTCAAACGAACGCACAAGTAGTCGCTTTGCTTCCAGGAAGTCGATCTGGTGAAATTTCATATATCGGTGAAAGTTTCATACAAACAGCACGCTGGCTTTATGAGAGAAATGCGAATATACAATTTCTACTCCCTTACGTGAATGAACAGCGTCGGGATCAAATAAAAGAAATTATCTCGGAAGTTGGTGGTGATTTACCAATTAAACTTATTAATGGTCAGTCCAGGCAAGTAATGGCAGCGAGTGATGTCGTTGTACTAGCTTCTGGTACAGCAACGCTTGAAGCAATGCTTTTAAAGCGCCCCATGGTTGTTGCATATCGTGTCTCTGGTTTTACGCACTACATTATGAAGCGCTTATTAAAAGTACCTTTCATTTCATTGCCTAATCTATTAGCAGGTAAAGAGTTAGTTCCGGAATTAATCCAGGATCAAGCTCAGCCGGAATTAATCGGACAAAAAGTTTTTGATCGTTTAAATACTAGTGAGGGTGATAAGACTAAGGCATCGTTTACAGACCTGCACAAACAGCTCAAGCTAAATGCAAGTGAGCAAGCTGCTGATGCTATTTCAAAGCTGTTAGAGCAGCCCGATCATAATCTTAAAGGTAAGGGTTGAATAAATGGTGTTTGATGAACCTTTTGTTTGTCGTTACAAGGGTATCTTGTTAGCCGGAACGGATGAGGTGGGCCGCGGGCCCTTAGCTGGGCCTGTTGTTGCGGCAGCCGTCATTCTCGACCCTGATAAACCAATTTCAGGTTTGGCTGATTCAAAAAAGCTTTCTGAGAAAAAGCGTGAAGCTTTATATGATGAAATCAAAGAAAAGGCGCTTGCATGGTCGATTGCTCGTGCCAGTGTCGAAGAAATAGATCAGATCAATATTTTGCACGCTTCTATGCTCGCGATGAAGCGTGCTATAGAGCAGCTTTCCATTTCTCCTGAGTATGTACTTGTCGATGGAAATCGTTGCCCTGAAATATCCACACCTTCCGAGCCGGTTATCAAAGGTGACTCAAGAGTTGCTTGTATAAGTGCTGCCTCAATACTCGCTAAAGTGAGTCGTGATCGTGAAATGGTTGCGCTCGATGAGCTATTTCCTGGTTATGGACTAGCTAAGCATAAAGGTTATCCTACGAAAGCTCATATAGAATCACTAAAGACGTTGGGTGTTAATGAGTTGTATCGTCGGTCATTTAAGCCGGTAGCGTCGCTGCTTTAAGGTTTTTCATTTAGCTTTCAGTTTTGTATTCAAATTTTTTCACGACCCAAATCTCAGGGAGGTATGGTTATCGCGTTTAATTAACACTTATTCTTTACCAAACTCTATTCGTAAGAACTTACGAATTTAAAATCAACGGATGATATTTGAGATTTTAATGCATTTATAAGATGCATTATTTAATCGAGATTCAAAACATGGATGTGATAATGTTCACTAAATTACTGATTTGTTCGTCACAAAATTTTTCTAAAGTCAAAAATCTGACGCAAAACCACCAGAAAGTATCGAGTATTTCCGTCTTTATTTCGGTTTCTTTACTATTATTATTGAAACTTTTAAAGCAAACCACGACGGATTTTACTATGTTTAACTTTGTTAGCTACTTTACAAAAAATACTAAAATATTTGTTTTTATTGTATTAAGTTTACTTTTAAGTGCTTGTGGTAGTAGTGGCTCATCAAATACTAAATCAACTTCAGGTTCAGCGGGTACAGCCCCAGATAAAGAAGTAGGGGATATACCTGAAGTAGTTGAACAAGTCGTTATCTCATCTCATCCAGCTACAGTAGTTGTGAGTGCGGGCCAAGAAGCCATATTCACAGTAGTTGCTAGTGGTGGTGGAGAACTAACTTATCAATGGATAAAAGACGGAAGTGAAATACAGGGACAAACCGGTTCAAATTTAACGCTTACAAATGCAGAATTATCGAATGCTGGTGAGTACTCGGTAGTTGTTTCGAACTCTGAAGGCTCTGTTCTTTCTTTGTCAGCATTGTTGAGTGTAAATGAGGTGTTGGCTTCTGTTGAGTTAAGTTGGGATATTCCAGTGTTACGTGAAGATGGCTCGGATTTAGAAATATATGAAATCAATGGTTATGTCATCAAATACGGAACTAGCTCAAACAACCTAGACTCTTTTGTAAATGTAAATGGAGCAGGTGATACAAGTGCATTAATTGAAGAATTATCATCAGGCACTTATTACTTTTCAATTGCTACTATTGATGATAATGGCATTCAGGGGGCATATTCGGCGCAACTTGAGCAAGTAGTTTTATAGTATATCGTCGACAAAACCTCTCTACTTTTTTGACCTGAGCTTTCTTCTCTAATCCAGAGCGCTTAGGTTTTTTTATTTATAACTTTTGCCTGGCCCAATATTTTTTTGCGTTACTGAAAGCAAACGTTCATTATTAAGTTTATAAATATGAATTGGATGTTAAAGGGGGGAGGTATGGATAGGGAGCTAGCAGGTTTAATACATAGCTTGCAACAAGCCTGTGAATCAAAAAACTGGGAGCAGCTTCAGTTGCTTGATCAAAAAATAAAATCAAACCTACAAAGTTCAATTTCTACTTCTATTAATGAGGAGGAGAAAGTAAAACTCATGTCAGACTTAAAAAGTATCCAAAAAATATATGAACTTGTTATAGATGACAGTAAAAAGCACCAGCTAGAAATATCTACAGAATTAAAAAAACTAACCAGAGATCAGCGTGCCGCTAATTCTTACTTTGGTGTTTCTCAATTCTAATTTCATATGCTTACCCCTCTTCTAATAGCGACAAAAAATTGATCTTTTTTAAATATGGCTCTATTAGGATGTTTTTGACGCCACTTTATTGACTCTCAAACCAATCCGTACTTTAATTGCAGCTTAGTTAAAGATGAATTCTTTTTCTTACATCACTTATATGGATACAGTTCACAGTCAAGACCACAAGGACGGCTAGAAATTTTACTAAAAGTTAGTAGGGTTTCTTTATGGTCGATAATAATAAGGTTTATTTTATGGCGCAGGATATGAAAGTTTTGGTTATGCATGATAACCAAGATGTACTTAGGGATATCACTGTTATTTTAAAGTTTTTAGGTGAAGAAGTTATCAGCTCTTCATTAAAAGACTGGAAGCAAATTGTTGAATCAGAAACTGAAGGTGCTTCTCAAATTAATGTCGTTTTTCTAGGGTCGGATTCATCTCCAATAGAACCTATTGTAAGTGAGCTTCATGAGTGGGATGAAGCAATCCCTACGCTTGCACTTGGTGACGTTTCCTTGGATGGTTTGGATACAGTCCTTAGAAAAAAAGTCATTGCCCAACTTGATTTTCCACCAAACTATAACAAAACACTTGATAGTCTCTATCGGGCACAGGTATATCGTGACCAGTATTCAGCTCTTAATGGTCGTGGTAAACAGCGTCAGGTTGAACTATTTAGAAGTTTAGTGGGTACAAGTCGAAGCGTTCAATCAGTTAGAGAGCTGATGTCTCAAGTTGCTGATAAAGATGTGAGTGTTTTGATAACCGGACAATCCGGTACGGGGAAAGAGGTCGTTGCCAGAAATTTGCACTATAACTCACATCGTCGAGCTAAACCTTTTGTTCCAGTAAACTGCGGCGCGATTCCAGGGGAGCTACTTGAGAGTGAGCTATTCGGTCATGAAAAAGGTGCGTTCACTGGTGCAATTACTGCTAGAGCAGGGCGCTTTGAGCTTGCTGAAGGTGGAACACTCTTCTTAGATGAAATTGGTGATATGCCTCTTAGTATGCAGGTCAAAATATTAAGAGTCTTGCAAGAGAGAACATTTGAGCGCGTTGGTGGAAATAAAACGATTGCAACGGATGTTAGAATTATTGCAGCAACGCATAAAAATCTAGAGGAGATGATTGAGGAGGCGACTTTTCGGGAAGATTTATATTATCGTCTTAATGTTTTTCCAATTGAAATGCCTGCGTTGAAAGATCGTGTTGAAGATATTCCTCTGTTAATGAATGAGTTAATTTCAAGAATGGAAACAGAAAAACGAGGTTCGATACGTTTTAATTCTGCTGCTATTTTAAGTCTATGTCGTCATGAGTGGCCAGGAAATATTCGGGAGCTTGCTAATCTAGTAGAACGACTTGGGATTATGCATCCTTATGATGTTATTGGGGTTCATGAATTACCTCAAAAGTACCGTCATGTGGAAGAAACTGATGAGGATTTGCAGAGAATCGATCAAAACACGCCGTTAAATTCTGGGCTAGCTAGTTTAGATTCTCCTGCCTTATTGCCTGTGAATGGCATTGATTTGAAAGATTATTTGGGGAATCTTGAAAAAGCCCTTATTCAACAGGCGCTTGATGAGTCTTCAGGTGTTGTTGCAAGAGCAGCAGAGAAGCTACGAATTCGTCGCACGACCTTGGTAGAAAAGGTGCGAAAGTATGGGCTTAATGACTAGTTAAATTATTCAATTCAATCAGTCAAAAAAATGCCAAAAAGCCGAGCTATAAGCTCGGCTTTTTTAATTGTGTTGTCAGATAATCGTCATTTGGCTAATTTATGAGTATGAATTATTAGTGTAAGTTTATGAAATAAAAAGAAAACATGGAGTTGGATCAAAAACTGCTTTACCTAATGAAAGAATGAAGCGCATTGGCGTTATATATTGCAGTCTATTTTATAGGCTCTATTGAAAAAGGGTGAGTGAATCCAATGGAACAACAAAAAAGAAATGCTTGGAAAGAAGATTCTAATTATATTCCTTTAGTTCAAGGCGTTGTTTCACGCGTAGCTATAGATGAAAACACTGCAACCGATAATGTACATGATAGTGCGTCAGTAGAGTCAGCACACGTTCAATCGTTATTTGGTCATGATGTATTTAGCTCAACGAAAAAAATTGCACCCGTTGAGCAGGCATTATCCTTATTCGATCAGCTATCTTCTCAATTAACATCTTCTTACCGAACCTTAGAAAATAAAGTTACTCAGCTAAAAGATGAGTTATCTGAAGAAGAAATGCAGCGTCGAGAAGAGCTAAAAGAGAAAGAGCAGATCGCAAATCGATTATCGACACTCTTAGAGATTTTACCAGCAGGTGTCGTCTTGTTGGATGGTAATGGTTGTATTACAGAAACGAACCCCGCAGCACTAGACCTACTGGGTGAGCCTTTGGAAGGTCAGGCATGGATGGATGTTATCAAACGTTGTTTTTCTCCTAAGCATGATGATGGTCATGAGGTGTCGCTGAAAGATGGTCGTCGTATCCGCATAGAGACACGTTCAATGTCTTCAGGCCAATTGATTTTATTAAGTGATTTAACCGAAACACGCTTATTGCAGGAACAAGTTAGTCGTGCGGAACGGTTAAGTTCGCTCGGAAAAATGGTAGCAAGTTTAGCGCATCAAATCCGTACACCCTTATCAACTGCAATGTTGTATGCAGGTCACTTATGTCAGAGTGAAATTGACACAAAGATGAGGGTTGATTGTGCTGATAAGTTGCTTTCCAGGCTTACCCATTTAGAGCATCAAATTCGTGACATGCTTATTTTTGCAAAAGGAGAGACTAGATTAGTGGAGCATGTTGATATTTCTGACCTGATCGAATCGCTTCGCAGTGCTGCCGACCCGGTACTAGAAAAAGCAGGTGTGGCCTGTCACTGGGAAAGCAGCGTTTCTGATAAACATATTATGTGCAATAAAGAAGCTCTTGTAGGAGCTTGTTTGAACTTGATTAATAATAGTATTGAAGCAGGTGAGCTTGTTAAAGATAAAGAATCACCTTTAGAGCTACAGGTGGCTGTTACTGAGTTCAGCGCTAATGCTGTCAAACTACAAATTAAAGATAATGGCCCAGGGATACCCTGTGAGCATCGAAGTAAAGTGTTCGAGCCCTTTTATACAACGAAAGCCCAAGGAACAGGTTTGGGGCTAGCGGTAGTGCAAGCAGTTGTAAAAGCACATCAAGGAGAATTTAAAGTGCGTTCATCTAAAAAGGGTGTATCTGCAACAATAATATTACCTATTTATAAATTAAACGTTAAACAAAAAAGTGCTGATAATAAAAGTGCGAAAGCAGGTAAGGAGTAAGACGTATGGCAAATATTACCGTGTTAATCGTCGAAGATGATCGAGCGTTAAGAGAGGCGTTGTGTACAACTCTACAGCTTGCTGGTATGGATTTTATCGAGGCAGACTGTGGTGAAAATGCACTGTTGAAACTTGAGAATAATGTCGTCGATATTGTTGTTAGTGACGTAAATATGCCCGGTATGGATGGGCATGAGCTCTTGCGACGAGTCAAACTTAAATTGCCAGGTTTACCAATGCTGTTAATTACAGCTTATGGGCAAATAAAAATGGCAGTTGATGCGATGCAAAGTGGTGCGTCAGATTACCTGGTTAAACCTTTTGAGCCCAAGGTGCTGATACAATCAGTTATTAGAATTTTGGGGCATGAAATACAGAGTAATACTAAATTAAGTGTAGATGACACAGCAATGCCTATTGCTGAAGATCCAAGTTCTAGGCAGTTTTTCCAAGTGGCGAAAAAGGTTGCTGGATCAGAATCTACGGTCATGATTTCAGGTGAGAGCGGTACTGGTAAAGAAGTATTGGCCCGTTATATTCATGAAAATTCATCTCGTAAAAACAAGCCTTTCATCGCTTTGAATTGTGCAGCCATTCCAGAGAATATGCTAGAGGCGACATTGTTTGGTCATGAGAAAGGTGCTTTTACAGGTGCGATTTCTAGTTCTCCGGGTAAATTCGAGCAGGCAAATGGTGGCACACTACTGCTTGATGAGATTTCTGAAATGGATTTAGGTTTACAGGCCAAACTTCTTCGAGTTTTGCAGGAACGAGAAGTTGAACGAGTAGGTGGGAAGAAAACGATTGCGTTAGATGTCAGGGTTTTAGCAACGACCAACCGAGACTTGAAAGAATACGTAAACGAAGGTCTATTCAGAGAAGATTTATATTATCGTTTGAATGTGTTCCCAATGATGTGGAAGCCTTTACGAGAACGACCACTTGATATTTGGCCTTTGGCTGAAAGATTGTTAGGCGAGTACTCTGAAAAAATGAATCGTGAAAAGATGAGGTTTGGCGATGGTGTTAAAAATTATTTAACGCAGTACTCATGGCCTGGAAATGTACGTGAATTAGATAATGTCATTCAGCGATCCCTTATTATGGCTTCAGATGGTGTAGTCAATGTGGCTGATTTTTGTCTAGATATATCTGAATCTGAAAGTTGGATATTGGCCTCGGAAAAGGCTGGCTCTAATCAATCAATGGGTGAACAAACAGATTCTGAGCATATATTTGTACAGAAAACGATAAATGTTGAAACAGAAGAAGACCATAACGTACTGGGTAAAGATTTAAAGTTAAGAGAGTATAAAATTATTTTGGATACTCTAAGACAAGAAAATGGCAAGAAAAAAATAACGGCTGAAAAGTTGGGCATTAGCCCCAGAACATTACGATACAAGCTTGCTCAAATGCGTGAAAATGGTATTGATATTAATGCTGAATTAGCCGCATAAAGGATTCGTCAATCTGCTGATGATTGTTAGGGGCTTCGGCCCCTTTTTTTGTTTCTACAAATTATTGCGCTGTAAAGCAAAAGTATTTAATGATATGTACTACTTGGCCTGATAAATGCTTTAACTGAATATATAAGCATAATTGTAGATAAAGTAACAAAATTTTGACGGAGGCGCCTATGTCTGGCATCGGTTCAGTATCAGGCAGAGCAGATATAAATTCGGTATTAGCAGAGATGAGAAACTTGCGTACTCAGGTACAAAAGACCGATGCTTTGCGACCAGAAATATCTCCAACTAAAATTCAGGGCACACAAGAAACCCAGTCTTTACCTAAGTTCGGTGACTTATTGGCCAATGCAGTTAACTCAGTTAACGATACGCAGATGAAGTCTGCTGAACTTTCAAAAGCATTTGAGCAGGGTGACCCAACGGTTAGTCTATCGCAAGTGATGATACAGTCTCAAAAAGCATCCGTATCATTTCAAGCTTTAACCCAAGTACGTAATAAAGTGGTTCAGGCTTACGAAGATGTTATGAAAATGCCGGTTTAAATGATCGTTAGTTTAAGGCTGGCTGGTTAATTATTAAATAACAATATAGAAGAGGAGGTTGACGTATGGCAATTGTTCCCGCAGAAGCAAATGCTAATTTACCTGCTCAAACAGGTAACACGGGTATGGCAACAACAGAGTCAATTGGTGCAGAAGGCGATTTGATGACTGGCATTAATCGCTTGGGGATCTTTCGCCAAGTAGGTTTGATGATAGGTTTGGCCGCCAGTGTTGCGTTGGGTTTGGCGCTTGTCTTGTGGCTGCAAGAACCTAACTACCAACCTTTGATGCAAAATATTAAATCTCAGGATTTAGAAGAAGTTACCCGTATTCTTGCTCTTAACGATGTTAGATTTAAAATTGATCACCGAACAGGAATGCTCTTGGTTGAATCAAGCCGGGTATACGAAGCCAAAATGAAACTGGCTGCAACAGGCATTACTGATGAGAAAAATGTTGGCTATGAACTTTTAGATAAGGAGCAAGGTTTAGGTACGAGCCAGTTTATGGAAGCGACTCGATTTAAGCGTGGGCTTGAAGGAGAGTTATCTCGCTCAATAACCAGTTTTAGGAATGTCAGGAATGCCCGAGTTCATTTGGCTATCCCTAAAAGATCTGTTTTTGTAAGAGATAGTCGCCAGCCATCCGCTTCTGTATTAATTGAAACGTCTTCATCTCGTCCAATAACCAGAGAGCAGGTAGATGCCATTGTTAATTTAGTGGCTGGTAGTGTTCCTGAAATGGATAAATCAAAAGTAACAGTGGTTGACCAAAGAGGAAACCTTCTTTCAAATAATGATGAAACTGAAGCAGATCGTTTGGTCTCAAAGGAATTTGAATACTCCAGAAAATTAGAAAAATCGCTAAACACTCGAATCAATAATATTCTTAATCCGATTATGGGGTCTGAAAGATTCAGGTCTGAAGTCTCTGCGGATGTAGATTTCACGTTAATTGAAGAAACAGAAGAATTATTTAACCCTGACATGCAAGTTGTTCGTAGTGAGCAAACGCTTGACGAGCAGAGTCAAATGCAAGCTAAAGGAGGCGTTCCGGGTGCTTTGGCGAACCAGCCGCCTGCTGCAGGCAATGCGCCAGAAACTGCCGGCGCTGGTGCTGCTGCTGGGGAAGGGGGCGTGCCTACTAATCTTCGTAAACAGACGACAAGAAATTTCGAAGTAGACAGAACAATAAGTTATACAAAGCACCAACAAGGGCGTTTAAAAAGATTAACTGTCGCTGTTGCGATTGATGATATTCGTACAATCAACCCCGAAACAAATGAAGTTACATACACGCCATGGTCTGAAAATGAGTTGGAGCGTCTAACCTTACTCATTAGAAATACCGTAGGCTATTCAGCAGCAAGAGGTGATAGTGTTAATGTCATAAATACCCCTTTTGCTCCTCAAATAATTGAACCTTTTGTTGAGGCAGAAATCTGGGAGAAAGACTGGTTTTGGGATCTTGTCTGGAAAGCCTTAGCTGTGCTCATGACTATTATTGTTATCTTTGCTGTGATACGTCCGACGTTTAAGAATTTAGCAACAAGTGGTGCTCAAGCCAAAGAATTTGCTCTAGCAGGAGATGAGGATGGTTTAGCACAAATGGATCAAATGAGTGAAGGTGATGCCGGAAGTAATGTTACATTAAGTGCTTCTGATGAGTTCCTTTTACCTGGTGCTTCTGAGGGGTATGATAGACAGATAAATGCTCTGAAAGGACTTGTAGCCGAGGATCCTGCCAGAGTTGCTCAAGTAATTAGGCAGTGGGTTAATGTAGATGAGTGAAGAAGCGGGTGATAAGAAGCCTAAAATTTCCAAGAATGATGCAGCAGCAATGCTGCTATTAAGTCTTGGTGAGGCCGATGCAGCACAGATCTTGAAACATATGGGGCCAAAAGAAGTGCAGCGGGTCGGTACAGCAATGGCTCAGCTAAAAGATATCACGCAAGAGCAAGTTGAAAGCGTCATGATGGACTTCCTTGAATCAGTTGGAAAGCAGACTGGTATGGGAATTGGTACAGATGACTATATTAAAAACATGTTGACGGAAGCTTTAGGCAAAGATAAAGCTGATAGCTTGATAGACAGAATTCTTGTTGGTGGAAATACAACAGGCTTAGACACCTTGAAGTGGATGGATGGCCGTGCTGTCGCTGAATTAATCCGTTATGAACACCCTCAAATTCAAGCAATTGTTGTTTCTTACCTTGAACCAGATCAAGCCGCAGAAGTGTTAGGTACTTTTGATGAAAAAGTACGTCTTGACGTGATGATGCGCGTAGCATCATTAGAATCAATTCAGCCGCAAGCCTTGCAAGAATTGAATAATATTTTAGAAAAGCAATTCTCTGGGAGTGCATCGACCAAAACAACATCAATTGGCGGTATTAAGTGCGCCGCAGAAATTATGAACTTTATCGATACCAATATTGAAGCTGATTTAATGGATAGTATCAAAGAGATTGATGCTGATATGGGGACAGAAATAGAAGACTTAATGTTTGTGTTTGACAACCTTAAAGATGTGGATGATAAAGGTATTCAAACATTACTTCGTGAAGTGTCATCCGATGTATTAATAATTGCCTTGAAAGGGGCTGATACAGACCTGCAAGAGAAAATATTCAAGAATATGTCTAAGCGTGCCGCTGAGTTGTTACGTGATGACCTTGAAGCGAAAGGGCCAGTTAAAGTTAGTGAAGTTGAAACCTCTCAAAAAGATATTTTAACCATTGCCCGTCGTCTGGCAGACTCAGGTGAAATTTCACTGGGCGGCTCTGGTGAGGCGATGATCTAAGTGTTTATTGATTTACGATTCGTTTGTTGTGATAAGTAAAAACGTTATGGTTGTAACACTCTAGGATAAGATAAATACATGGTAGACAAGTCAGACGGAGTACCTCTAGGTGAACTTACAGCATACGAGCGCTGGGAGTTGCCTACGCTTAATAATCCGAATGCACCCAGACGTTCGCGCTATGCCGAGGTTAAAAAACAAATAAAGCCACTCACTGCTGATGATATTGAACAAATTCGCCAGCAGGCATATAGCGCAGGCTTCGAGGAAGGGAAAACTGAGGGGCATGAGCAAGGCCGTCAAGCAGGGTTTGAAGTTGGAAAACAAGAAGGGCATCAAGAAGGACTGCAGCAAGGTCTTGTTGCAGGTCAGTCACAAATAGACCAGCAAACTATACAACTCAAAAGTCTAATTACTCAATTGGTTGATCCAATAAATGAACAAAGGAAGCAAGTAGAGCAAGCAACCTTAAATGTCGCTTTAGCACTTGCGCGTACAGTTATACATCGCGAATTGAAACTTGATTCCAGTTCAATACAATCAGCTTTAACACAAATTTATCAAAGCTTACCAAAACTGGATCAAGGGCTTGTTTTATCCGTTAATCCTGCAGATGAAATACATATACAAAATATTCTTGAATCTCTGGATAACAGTATCGAACTAAAGCAAGATCAAAACATTATGGTGGGTGGTTGTGTACTAGAAACCTCTAGCCAGCTAATTGACTACACCATCGAGAAACGATTTCAAAAAGTAGTACATTCAATGTTATTGAATGCGATCGAATCAGAGCATGAGCTATCTTCGTTAGAAACTTCCAGCACCATTAAAGAGTTAAGTGATTATCCATCTGATTTATTAGATAAAGTGGATGAGTCTGTTGATAAGGCAGCAGAAAGTGCTAAATATACAAACGAATCAGTAGATCATTCGAATAGAGAAAGGGTAGAGTCAAATCAACTGGTTGAAGGGGCTTCAGGTTGTAGTGATGTATTAGATGACAATACCATTCAAGATGATAGTGGTACTTTAGACAGTAGTGATACTTTAGACAGTAGTGACACCTCAGGCGACTGTGATGACTGATTCATTTTCGGTCGATAACCCTATCACTGTTAATTTAAATACATTAGTGAATGCTATTCCTGCACAAATCCACCCGGAAATAAGTGGACGCTTAACTAGAATGGTCGGGCTTACGCTTGAGGCCGTGGGTTGCCACAGTATTGTCGGTGATCGTTGTATTATTCATGGCGCAAGTGGGCAGGAAATTGAAGCAGAAGTAGTAGGCTTTGATGGTGACCGAACGTTCTTGATGCCTTTAACCACTGCCGACGGACTTAAACCCGGCGCGCTTGTTACACCAGCTGATACGATTAATGAAATTCCTGTTGGCTGGGGCTTGCTTGGCCGTGTATTGGATGGTGCAGGTAATGTTCTTGATGGAAAAGGTCCAATTGAGGCTGATTCACATATTCCTTTTAATGGCAGTATTATTAACCCACTTCAACGAGCTCCTATTCGTGAACCACTAGATGTTGGTATTAAAGCGATCAATGGTTTATTAACCGTAGGTGTCGGTCAGCGGATAGGTTTATTTGCGGGCAGTGGTGTCGGTAAAAGTATGCTCTTGGGTATGATGACCCGCTTCACGAATGCCGATATTGTTGTCGTTGGGCTAATTGGCGAACGAGGCCGAGAAGTAAAAGAGTTTATTGAAGACATACTTGGTGATGAAGGTTTGTCTCGTTCGGTGGTTGTGGCATCACCAGCAGACGATTCACCATTGATGCGATTAAGGGCATCCATGCTCACTACCAGGATTGCAGAGCATTTTCGCGATCAGGGAAAGCGAGTATTATTGCTTATGGACTCTTTGACACGTTATGCGCAAGCTCAACGAGAAATAGCATTATCTGTAGGAGAGCCACCCGCAACACGAGGTTATCCACCTTCAGTTTTTGCAAAAATACCTCAATTGGTTGAAAGAGCAGGAAATGGAAAACCTGGCGAAGGTTCAATCACTGCTTTTTATACCGTACTAACAGAAGGAGATGATCAGCAGGACCCTATCGCTGATGCGGCACGTGCTATTTTGGATGGTCATATCGTGTTATCACGAAGTTTGGCTGAGGAAGGGCATTACCCAGCAATTGATGTAGAAGCTTCTATCAGTCGAGTAATGCCTAATATTATTGCTCCGGCACACTTGGGTAGTGCTCAGAAATTTAAACAAATTTATGCTCGCTACCAACAAGCTCGAGACTTAATTAGTGTGGGTGCTTATGTTCCGGGTTCTGACCCTCAAACAGATTTTGCCATTGAAAGAATTGAAAGAATGAAGCAGTTTTTACAGCAGGGCTTAGGTGATAAGGCTGGCGTTGAAGTTTCTGTTTCGCAATTGGCAAATGTGATTGCGCCTGCGAAAGGTAATTAATAGACAGGAGGGTTTCGTTTGAAGAAGAAATCAGAGCGTTTAAAAATCGTCCTGGATGTCGCTAAACGTAATGAGCAAAAAGCACTCGATGCTTTGACAGGAAAACGACGCTACCTAGACCAGCAACAAGAGCAGTTAGATGGTTTAAAGTCCTACCAAGTTCAATATATGACAGAGATGAAAACAAATATGACCGGCGGGTCGCTGTCAGTGCAAAACTTACAAACTTACCAATCATTTATGTCTCAAATTGATCAAGCCATTCAGCAGCAAAAAAATACGCTACAAATTGCGCAGCAAGAATATAATTTAGCACTCGAAAATTGGACCGCATACCATCAAAAGCGCAAAGGAATGTCTGACTTAATTGATCGCTACAAAGGGGAAGAAGAAGTTGTTCGTGATAAAAAAGAGCAGAAGCAGTTAGAAGATGATCTAACTGCCCGGCGTTATCAGAATTAAGGGCAGGTTATTGACGTTCGCCGATAAATACTCTTAAAACAAATCTTCAATTGATAAGTAACGTTCGCCTGTATCATAATTAAACGTCAATACGCGGCTACCAGCGGGCATATCCGCTTCTTTTCGCTTGATTGCAGCAAGACTAGCCCCCGTTGAAATTCCGACAAAAATCCCTTCCTTCAATGCGCATTGCCTAGCCATTTCAAAGGACTCATCTTCATCTACAAGTATGGAACCTGTTAGAATATCAGTATTCAGAATCTTAGGAATAAAACCAGCTCCAATACCTTGTAAGCGGTGTAGCCCTTTTTCTCCACCACTTATAACCGGTGACTTTGAAGGCTCTACTGCAAAAGCTTGAAAGTTAGGGAAGGCGTCTTTTAGAACTTCTGAACAGCCAGTAATATGACCGCCGGTGCCAACACCTGTGATGAGATAATCTAATCCATCCGGGAAGTCAGCAAGTATTTCTTGAGCAGTAGTTGCTCGGTGTACTTCTGAATTAGCCAAGTTTTCAAACTGTTGTGGCATCCAGCTATTGTCGTGTTCTTCTAATAGTTCCATGGCCTTGTTGATACTACCCATCATGCCTTTTTCTTTTGGAGTAAGTACCAATTCAGCACCCAACGCTTTGAGATACTTACGGCGCTCAATCGTCATTGACTCAGGCATCGTAAGAATTAATTTATAGCCTTTAACCGCAGCGGCTAAAGCCAAGCCGATACCTGTATTACCTGATGTAGGTTCGATGATGACAGTATCCTTATTAATAATGCCTTCTTTTTCTGCGGCCTCAATCATTGCAGGGCCAATTCGATCTTTAATGCTACTGCCAGGATTAAATCGTTCTATTTTCATCCATACTTCGATATCGTCACGAAATAAATGATTAATACGTACGTGAGGCGTGTTACCAATAGTTTGTAAGATGTTGTCGCATTTCATAATGACTTCCTTCGCTTATGTGTGGTGGTGTTGTTATTGTAAAAATTACATATAAAAACTGTTGTCTTAATTAATGACGAAAAAATTGAATTCATAGGGTAAACTATCGCATTCAAAAAAACGATAAAACAATTAAGGATAAAGTTGTGGAAGTATATGAGGAGCAAGTTCAAGCGTCTGATGGTCTGGCACTAAACTATTACCACTGGGTACCCGAAAATTCAAAAGCAGCAATCGTTATCTCTCACGGCTGGAGTGAACATGCCGGTCGATATCATGCTTTAGCAGAATGGTTTGCAGGCCAAGGCTATGAAGTACATGCCTTGGATCACCGTGGGCATGGTAAATCTGAAGGTAAAAGAGGTCACGTAAACAGATGGTTAGATTATGCGGAAGACCTTGAGCAGCTTCGTTTATCCTTAGATCAACCGCATCAATATCTATTAGGTCATTCAATGGGCGGAATGATTAGCATTCTTCACTTATTAGAATACCCCAATCGTTTTGCAGCAGTAGCATTAAGTGGCCCGGCTTCAGATGTTTCGATCCCTGTTTCAAAGCTGAAAACGTTCTTAGGTAAAACCATGAGTTCTGTGCTGCCAAAATTATCACTTACTAATGATATAGATCCATCTGTTGTCTGTTCAGATCCCAAAATTGTTGATGACTATGTCAATGATCCTTTTACCCATGGAAAAGTGACAGCGCGGTGGTTTAATGAATATTTAAAAACCATTGAGCGTGTAAAGCAGGATGCAAGTGACATTAAAACCCCCACTGCGATATGGCACGGGGCAGGTGACACACTTGTAGAGCCTTGGGTAAGTGAAAACCTATTTCAGAATTTAGAAATGGAGCACCGGCAACACAAGCTGATTGATGATGTATTACATGAAATATTGCTTGAACCAAACTGGTTAGAAACTGCCGAAGATATGACGGCATGGTTATCACGTTTTTGATGTATAGCTCCTGAGACTGGATTCATATAAAATGCAGCTCTTTTTGGGAACTCCCATCAGTTTATTGTTAGGTAGGTTATTTTACGAATGTTAGAAGTTAACCCTATTGTTCAGAAAATCAAAGATATGCGTGATCGTTCAACAACGCTTAGGGGGTATCTTTGACTTCGATGTTAAGAAAGAACGCCTTGTTGAAGTTGAAAGGGAATTAGAGGACCCTGCTGTTTGGGATGACCCGGATAATGCTCAAACTCTAGGTCGCGAAAGGTCTGGTCTTGAAGCTGTTGTAGACACAATAGAAACACTGGAATCAGGTTTAAATGATGCCCAAGAGCTGTTAGATATTGCTGTTGAAGAACAAGATGAAGACACTGTACCTGAAGTTGAAAGCGAGTTAGCAGGCCTCTCTGAAAAGCTTGAAATACTTGAGTTCAGACGTATGTTTTCAGGCGAAATGGATGCGAATAACGCCTTCTTGGATATTCAGTCTGGCTCAGGTGGTACAGAGGCTCAAGACTGGGCAAGCATGATATTGCGAATGTACTTACGCTGGGGAGAGCAAAAAGGTTTCAAAACGGAATTAGTCGAATCATCTGCTGGTGATGTTGCAGGAATCAAAGGTGCAACGATTCAATTTACCGGTGAATATGCTTTCGGATGGTTACGTACAGAGACCGGTGTTCATCGCTTGGTTAGAAAGTCACCCTTTGACTCCGGCAGTCGACGGCATACCTCCTTTGCATCGGTGTTTGTATCGCCAGAGATTGACGATAATGTTGACATAGATATTAATCCGGCCGATTTACGGATCGATACTTATCGTTCGAGTGGCGCTGGTGGCCAGCATGTTAATACTACTGACTCCGCTGTACGAATAACCCATGAGCCTAGCGGTATTGTCGTGCAGTGTCAGAACCAACGATCACAACATCAAAACAAAGACAAAGCCATGCAACAGTTGCGCGCAAAACTGTATGAGCAAGAAATGCTAAAACGCTCTGAGGCATCGCAAGCACTAGAAGAAACAAAGTCTGATATCGGTTGGGGGAGTCAAATCCGCTCTTACGTATTGGATGCATCACGCATTAAAGATCTACGAACAAACGTCGAAACTAGCAACTGTAATGCAGTGTTAGACGGCAACTTAGATCAGTTTATTGAAGCAAGTTTGAAGAAAGGCCTTTAGGAAATATTTATGTCTGATAAGCAAAGCACACCTACTGAACAACAAAACCCAATTGAACAGCAAGAAGATCAAAATAAACTGATTGCTGAGCGACGGGGAAAGCTTGATAAATTACGAGAAGATTGTAGCGCAAATGGTCACCCAAATGACTTTGATCGTCAGCATAAAGCGGGCGACCTTCAAGCAGAGTTTGGTGCATTAGACAAAGAAGCTTTGGTAGAGCTAAATAAACCCATTAGTATTGCTGGCCGGGTGATGCGAAGGGGTGGACCTTTTCTGGGTGTGCAAGATGTTTCCGGTACGATTCAGTGTTACTTAGGCAAGAAGCTTCAAAAAGTATCTAAAGCTTGGGAGCACCTGGACTTGGGTGATATTGTCGGCGCAAGCGGTTTCTTGAGAAAATCAGGTAAAGGTGACTTGTATGTTGAAGTTGAATCAGTAGAAAATCTTCAAATTTTGACTAAATCACTACGCCCATTACCTGATAAATTTCACGGTTTGGCTGATCAGGAAATTAAATATCGCCAGCGATATATTGACCTGATTGCAAACGAAGAAACGCGAAAAACATTTAAAATCCGTTCTGAAATCGTCACAAGTATTCGCCAGTTCTTATCAAAACGAGATTTTATGGAAGTGGAAACACCCATGTTACAGGTGATTCCAGGTGGCGCAACAGCGAAACCTTTTGAAACCCATCACAATGCATTAGGTATCGATATGTTTTTACGTATTGCGCCTGAATTGTATCTAAAGCGTTTGGTGGTTGGTGGTTTTGAGCGAGTTTTCGAAATTAACCGAAACTTCCGTAATGAAGGTTTATCGACGCGTCATAACCCTGAATTTACAATGATTGAATTTTATCAAGCCTATGCAAATTACAATGACTTGATGAACTTAACCGAAGACATGTTGCGCACCGTTGCACAAGATGTAATGGGCACAACCGATATTAAAAATACAGTGAAAGACCGTGAAGGTAATATCACTCAGGAAACCTTATACGACTTTAATCAGCCATTTGTTCGAATGACCATGGTTGAAGCCGTGCTTAAGTATAACCCTGAGTTTGACGCGGTTATTTTTGATGCGCCGGAAGAAAATATCGAAACCTTAAAAGCTTATGCAAAGCAGGTTGGTGTACCTGATTCAGCTAAACAAGCTGCTTGGGGTGCAGGTAAATATATTTGTGAAATATTCGAAGAAACTGCCGAAGAAAAACTCGATCAGCCGACATTTATAACGGCATACCCTTGGGAAGTTTCTCCCTTGGCGCGACGTAATGATGCAAACCCATTTGTAACGGATCGCTTTGAATTTTTTGTAGGTGGACGTGAACTTGCAAACGGTTTCTCTGAATTAAATGATGCCGAAGACCAGAAAGAGCGTTTCCTAAAACAGGTCGCTGAAAAGGATGCGGGTGATGATGAAGCAATGCATTACGACGCCGACTACATTGCCGCTTTGGAATATGGCATGCCTCCAGCAGCAGGTGAAGGGATTGGAATCGATAGACTGGTGATGTTATTCACAGACTCACCATCAATTCGAGACGTGATTTTATTTCCTCATATGAAACCACAGGCTTAACTAAAAAGAGAGCTTGGCATGGATGATATGGCATTAAGCCAACAAAAAGGTAGCCTTAGTGACTCTTGGCAAAATGTTTTACAAGACCAGTTTGAGTTACCTTATTTTAAATCATTGCGTGCTTTTTTAAGTGCTGAGAAACAAGCGGGGAAAACTATCTTCCCGCCCAACTCTGACATCTTCAATGCATTAAATCATACGCCATTTAAAGCAGTTAAAGTCGTTATCTTGGGGCAGGACCCATACCATGGTCTAAATCAAGCACACGGCTTTTGCTTTTCTGTTCAGCCGGGCGTAAAAACGCCACCTTCGTTAAAAAACATCTACAAAGAGCTAAATACTGATATAGGTATGGATATTCCGAATCATGGCTACCTAAGTTCATGGGCCGACCAAGGCGTGTTATTACTCAATGCCGTGCTAACAGTAGAGAAAGCAAAAGCAGGCGCACATCAAGGAAAAGGCTGGGAAAAATTTACTGACCGTATAATTCAATTACTGAACGAACAGCGAGATGGCATTGTTTTCTTGCTTTGGGGAAGCTACGCACAAAAAAAAGGCCAATTTATAGATCGGTCAAAACACTGTGTGATCACCGCGCCTCACCCTTCGCCGCTATCCGCTTACAGAGGTTTTTTTGGAAGCAAGGTATTTTCAAGAACGAATGAATATGTACTGAAGAACGGCCAGTCAGCGATCAACTGGGCGTCATTGTTAGAGAGTAAAAACCTAAGGAAAGCAAACGAGCAACTCAGCATGTTTAGCTGACTCAGAGTAATTCATTTCAACACCATAAGTACTCATCATATAGAATAGCATTTTAAGCTCAAACCCATACCTTGAAGTTGCCACGAGTTGGTTTTCAATCTTGTTCAAATTATCTAAATGTTTAAAGCAAGTTTTATCAGAAGTTTTTAAAACAAGCGCCGGTTTTTGTATTTCATTACCGCTGATACTAATCGTTAATTTTGACTTAAATGCATCATCATCCGAATGAAGTAGCACATAGATTAACGGTTCAATAAAACCATTGAAAAGTTCCTCTGGAACCATGTGAGCAGTAGATAAGGGTGGAGCGATGGTAAACTTTAAGCTATTCGGTATTTGGCCTTTGATAGGCAGCATATTGTTAATCAGTTCATTCAGACATATTTTTGTAGAGCTTAGCGTTCGATTGGGATTGGTAATAATTCTTAGTTTGTTTATCAGTTTAGTTGCTCTGCCTGTCAGGTCGATAAGATCAGATGCAGACTCTTCAACGTCCTCGGTCTCAAGCTCACTAGTCTCTTCTAATATTTGAGCAACAGAGTTAATGCCATTTATCGCATTGAGTAGCTCATGAATAAATGTTGATAAGAAATAATTATCGACTTGTTCCACTTAACAACACCTTAGACTTCTTATTTTTTAAATATTGGGTACTTTGCACGACAACACGCACCAACCAATCCAGTAACTTTTTTAGCCGGAATCCCGCTATTTACCAAGCGGTATTTCCAAAACCCTAACGAACCGCAGAATAAATCACTTCTAGTATCTGTTTAAAATCCCAGGGTTTCGCAATATATTCCTGAATAGTGCCCGTCAGTTCAGGATTCTTAAATAGAGCCTCAACTTCCTCCTGATTTGCAGAGGTTAAAACACGAAAGACTTCAGGCGAAAATGTTCTACAGTGATCAAGCAACTGATGCCCTTTAGTCTGAGGCATACGTTGGTCAGAGATAATAATCTTTATTGTGCATTCAGCTTGTTTGAGTAACTCAATTGCATTCTCCGCTGACAATGCCGTCAATATTTCAATGTCAGATATTTTTGAAAAATAGCGCTTAAACACTTTGCAATTCATTTCATCATCATCGACGAATAATACTGTTATATTTGAATCCATAATTAGTACAACATCCCTCTATAAATAAGTTGAACAAAACCGCTTACCACTGGTATTGAAAGTAAATCTACCCATAGACATTACGTTTTAATCAACTATATTCACTCCTTTTCATATTGCCCTTATTTAAGTGTTAAGTCTGTGCTGTTATTAGCAGTCTGCGTAGACGCTTTTGTTTACTTTTTATATATGCTCTCGGATATCAATTTAGACGCACCCGCTACACTCAGGTGATCATCATCAAAGTAAAGTGCTTTACCATCGGCAACGGCAGGGCAATATTGAGAGCCACAGAGTATTTCAAACGGTTTTATGGCAACTAAGTTATGGCCATATTTCAGCGTGTCTAGCTTGCTAATGATAAAGTCATTTCTATTAAAGTAATAATCTGAAGTTGTAGACTTTTCTAGATCAAACATTGGTTTATCTCCAAAGGCAGTAAGTGGAGTAATTGCTTTTCTAATATGTACTGGTAATTCTGGAATCGGATAAAGTAAATATACTGTTTTACCAGAATTTAAAAGTCGAGTGATGATGTCATTCAAACTGAGCCAGTAAATCTCTCTATAGTTAGAGTCTTTAGAGATAGAGTTTTGATATAGCTCAGTGAACTTATTAACAGGATCTTGATTCGGAAGATTTGGATATGTACTTTTATGGTCACCATATAAAAATGCGCTATATCTGAACCCTAATAAAACATTCTCTATAGACTCGTCATTTTCTAAATATTTTAGAGATTCTTTAACCCAATTAGAACAACCTGGATTTTTGACATCAAATAATAATGCTGGTGGGCAACCACTAAAACTAAGGTGTAAAAGACCTGAACTATCTTGCTCTAGCATCTGGGCGAGAGCAAAGGAAGGCTCCACAACATGGCTGTCTCCGAAACTTGCCCAATTTATATTGTCTCCAAAATACCTGCAGGCTGAGTCAGGTTTCAGGTATTCACTCCCACTAGTGTGACACGCTTTTCGTTTAGGGCTATATTTAATGGTGTCCGCATAGGTTGTTCTTTCAAAGCGGTTCTCAAAACCTTTAAACAAGTGACCAGATAGACCTACTGATATAAACAAAGCAATTGATGCTGCAGAGTATTTAAAGATAGAACTTCCCGAAAAAGTTACTTTATTTCTAAATGGTTTTTCAATATAACGAAAGCTCATAATTGATAATACGAATGTTAGCGCAATAGCCCCCATAAAAAGCACGGGGCCTGGGTCGCCAATCGTTTTCAAACGGAGAAACGCAAACAGTGGCTGATGCCATAAATACATTGAATATGAAATTAACCCTACAGCAACAAATAACCTATTAGATAGAAATTGACCAACATAGGTTTTACCATCACTAAAGACGATAATTGCACATGTCCCTAAAACAGGAATTAGGGTATAAAAACTAGGGAACGGAGTGTGCTCATGAAAAAATACGATAGAAAAAACTATTAATATTAAACCAAAAATTCCAATGAATTCTCTTTTCCATTTCTCAATAATTAAGGCATTCAAGTTAACAAAAGCAATAAGAGAGCCTAAAAAAAGCTCCCATGCTCGGCTAAAAATTAAGTAAAAATTTGCATCTACAGCGCCTATTTTTGATAAGTATTGTGAACAAATTAGGGACATGACTGATAAAACGACCAACAAAGATATAAGCCGTTTTCTACCAATGTACCAAAGTGTGGTCATCATAATTGGGAAAAAAATGTAGTATTGTTCCTCAACCGCTAGGCTCCACGTATGCAGTAGTGGTTTTTCATCTGACGCTGTGGAAAAATAGCCGCTACTTAAATAGAAAAATATATTCGAAGAAAAGGTTGCTACTGAAACAAGGCTTTGAGAATAGTCTTTCAATAGCTCTACAGGCATTAAAATAAATGCAGCGATGGTAGTAAATAATAGAACAATACTTAATGCTGGAAGGATTCTTCTAGCACGACGTTCATAGAAATTAATGATTGAGAATTGACCGCTACTGATTTCATCTATAATAATCGATGTAATCAAGTAGCCGCTAATCACAAAGAAAATATCAACGCCAATATACCCACCTTGAAACCAAGAAAACCCGCCATGAAATAAAATAACAGGCAATACCGCTAAGGCTCGAAGACCATCAATTTCCTTTCTATATTGCAAGTCTGCACTCCTTATTACGCGTCATGTAAACGAACGTTTATAGACATAATGACTCTGCACTAGAGTGCTGACCTGAGTTTTATGGCTTAGCCGAAAAACTCAGCCAGAGCCGTAATATAGTTGTTACGCTAAGAAATGGGAAGCCAGTCCGATGAAAAAATAGCATAATATTCATCGATTTAGACAACTATTCAGTTATCAATTTTGGAAGCTGGGAGCGAATTGATTGAGCCACCTTCAATGCTAAAAAATCATATCCCTCTTTTGTAAAGTGAACATCTCCTTTCATCTTTTGAATAGCAGGGATTTTTAGCAAGGCATGAGAATGTAGGTCATTAATAATAACGCCGTTCTTATCTGCAATTTCTTCTACGATAAGATTGTAAGCAATTTCGTCACCTTCTTTTATGCAGGTTTCATATTTTGGGACAGGAGTTGTAGTAGACCAAATGAGGGTTGAATGTGTACTTTTCAGTTTCCGTATTATTTTAGTCATGCTTTGCTTGTACTGAGCTGGAGTGGCCGTTATGGTTCCGTTGACTTTATCTCTATGCCCCTTATTTTTTGATTTAGGGTTTCTATAACAGATATCCCATAAGCCCCAGTTAAACAGAATGATATCCCACTTGCGAGTGCCTAGCCATTTGTCGAGATTACCGAGGCCATAGGATGCGTATTTACCATTAACGGGTATACGAAAGATATCTGCTTTGCCTTTAAGTAGTTCTCTGACTGGAACCGTATAGCCAATCGAGATTGAATCACCAATAATCAACACATTGGGTAAAGCTGGGTTATCTTCAGGGTTTTCAAATGCTTTCGAGAACTTTTTACCGGTGTATAGTTCACTTTCACTGGCTAGCTTTTCTTTTGAGTAAGCTATTTGTGTTGTAAGTAAGAAAGTTGCGAATAATCGAAGGAAGAGTATAAATGTGATTCTCATATTATGCCTAAGCTAGATCTATTATTTTATTAAATAATGAGTTTTCCACTAAAAAACTATTTCTTTGGATCAAGTTCTATTTTTCTGACCAAGTCATCAATAATGTTATTTGGCGTTGTATTGTTTGAGAATACAGAAGGCGGTATTTCAATACTCAATTTATATTCCATCGCTGCAGATAATTCTACGCTTAGAAGGCTATCAATACCTTGCTCCTTTAAGCTTAAATTAA
>CAJWBJ010000060.1 GCA_913020495.1 uncultured Oleiphilus sp. | reverse complement strand
AATTAATTACGACCCGAGTGTCGTGAGCTATCAAGACTTACTCGATCATTACTGGGTAAACATCGACCCCTTCGATGGCAGAGGGCAATTTTGTGACAAGGGGCATAGCTACTTAAGTGCTATTTTTGTTGCCAATGAAAAAGAGAAAAAGCTCGCTGAGACATCACGTAAAGCAGTAATAAATGAATTTCCAAACAAAACAGTTGTTACCCCAATTATAGAAACATCAACCTTTTACCCAATAAAAGGCCGAGAAAGTTTCCATCAGGACTACTATAAAAACAGTTCTATTCGTTACAAGTACTACAGATGGAGCTGCGGACGGGACCAAAGATTAATAGACATTTGGGGGGATAAGGCTACCGTACATTAATCCTTTTCAGCATAGGTTTTCATAATATCAGTCATTTCAGGCAGGTTTTTTATAAAGACATCTACTAATTCAGGATCAAAAGCACTTCCAGCACCTTCTTGAAGGTGCTGCACTGCCTCATCAAGCCCCCAAGCATCTTTGTAAGGACGCTTCGTTGTCAGCGCATCAAATACATCTGCGATGGTAGTTATTCTGCCTTCGATGGGGATAGACTCACCTTCCAAGCCACTACAGTACCCTGTACCGTCCCATCGTTCATGATGGTTTAATGCAATACTTTTCGCCATCTGGATCATTAACGAATCATTTGACCCAAATATTTGCTCTCCATACCGGGTATGCTCATTCATAATCTCCCTTTCGTCTTTACTTAACCTTCCTTGCTTTAATAAAATACGATCAGGAATACCTATTTTCCCAATATCATGCATCGGTGCTGTTTTTTCGATCATATAGGCGATTTCGGCCGAAAGCCCTATCTGTCTCGCAAGCGCGCCAGCATATTTACCAACACGTACGACATGAAGAGCTGTTTCCGTATCTCTCAAGTCGCCAGCAACAGCCATACAATGAATTAAGTTATCCGTTGTTTTGCTCAGCTCCAGAGTACGCTGCTCGACTTTCTGTTCTAGTATTTCCTGATGATATTTTTGGACCTTAAATGACTGTTGAATTTTTAGTAAATTCCGTACTCTCAGACAAACTTCATTTTGGTCAAACGGCTTGGTTATAAAATCATTAGCCCCTTCCGAAAGTGCTTTATTTCTCACTTCCAGCTCTTGTCTACCAGTAATAATAAGAATCGGTAATTCGTCTATGGATTGACGTCGGCGCACTAACGCCATCACATCAAACCCTGAAAGGTGGGGCATTTCAAGGTCGAGAACCAGTAAGTCATAAGTGGTTGAAGCTAGTTTATCCTCTACCAAACATGGGTCTGTTGTCACGTCGGCAGTAATATTAGTATCTTCTTGAATGATGGTCGAAAGCAACATCACATTCGTTATAGAGTCATCGCAAATCAATACACGACTTTTAGTAAAATCATCCATTATAATTACTACCCTCTAGCTTTATTTTTTGTTTAAGTCTTTTTTCCTTTTAGTACAGCAACGAACCTAATCAATATATTTACACGATTTTGAATAAAAGCAAGTATTTGGCCAATTTAAAGCACCCGGCTAAACCAGGTACTTTCAATAATCTAACTTGACTGTACGCGTTCTTAGAGCCCGGTTATTTTATTCCGCTTCTCTGTCTCTAAAACCAATTAAATACAATACGGCATCTAAGCCTAAATTAGATATAGCATGCCTAGCAGATTCTTTTACAAGAGGCTTCGCTCGGAACGCAACACCCAAACCCGCCCGACTCAGCATAGGCAAATCATTCGCACCATCGCCTACCGCAATGACCTGCTGGCGACCGATCTTTTCTTTTTCTGCTAACTCATCTAATAACTCAGCTTTACGCTGGCCGTCTACTACTCGCCCTGTCACACGACCGGTTACTTGGCCATCTTTGATTTCAAGCTCATTTGCATAAACGTAATCAATTCCTAAGTTATTCTGTAAACGGTTTGCAAAGTAGGTAAAACCACCAGATAGAATGGCTGTTTTATAGCCCAAGCTTTTAAGTGTTGAAATCAACCGCTCAGCGCCTTCAGTCATTTTGATCCGTTCAGCCACTTTGCTCAACACCTCTTCACTTAAGCCTTTAAGTAAACCAACACGCTGAGCAAAACTTTCAGTGAAGTCGATTTCACCACGCATTGCTTGTTCTGTAATCGCAGCAACCTGCTCACCAACACCCGCCTCTTTGGCTAGCTCATCAATAACTTCTGCTTCTATGAGTGTAGAGTCCATATCAAAAACAACTAAGCGACGATTACGCCGATAGAGTGAATCTTCCTGAAAGGCGATATCAACATTCAACTCACTCGCAATGCATAAAAAGTCAGCTCGAAGTTTATCTCTATCAGGCGCAGTACCCCGTACGGAAAACTCAACACAAGCCTGACTCGCTTGTGAATCCAAACTAAGTGACGGCCGACCTGACAGGCGACTGATATTATCGATATTTAAACCATGCAACGCTGTAATTTCAGAGACCTTGGCTATTTGCTCGGCCGTTATCGAACGAGAGAGGAGCGAAACAATATAACGAGCCTTCCCCTTCCCCTCTACCCAGAGCGCATACTCTTCTGGACTAATGGACTGAAATGAAACCTGCAAATCTAGCTCATGCATCCGAAAGAGCAACTCTTTTTTCACACCGGAAACATCACTACCAGGCACTTCAATGAGCGTCCCCCATGTTAAGTGATCGTGAATAACTGCCTGACCAATATCTAAAATCCGAACATTATATTGCGCCATAATGGCTGTCATTTCAGACGTTAGACCTGACTTATCTCGACCAGATACATTTATTAGTATTACTTCACTCAATCAAATCACCCTTTGTCGGTATCGTTGTTTTTAATTTCAGTTTCTTGTTCAGTGGCCGCCTTAGACTTATTAGAAAGCTGCACCTCCATTCGGTCGACTTTCTGCAAACCTCTAGGTAATTTATGCCCACGTCGACCACGTTCACCTACATAATGATCTAAATCAGAAAATTTCAGTTTTAAGTGTCGTTTACCTGAATGAATAATAAGGAAGTCCTGCTCAGTAAACAGGGTGGCACTAACCATCCATTCATCACCACTTTTAAGTCGCGCTGATGGGATACTAATCATTTTATTACCCTTGCCTTTTGCTAACTCAGGTAAGTCTTTAACAGGAAAAACTAACATCCGACCTTCATTTGTAACACTGGCAATGTATTGCGTTTCACTATCTGCAATAGCAACCGGCATCATTACTTCAGCCCCGTTAGGTAAACTTATGGCTGCTTTTCCTGCCTTATTCTTGCTCTTTAAGTCCCCTGCTGTACCCACAAAACCATAACCGGCATTACTCATCATCAGTAATTTTTGATCAGGATCTTCCAATATAACCGCTTTAAAAACAGCCCCTGACGGTGGATTAATAGAACCAGTCAGCGGCTCACCTTGACCTCTTGCTGAAGGCAAGTTATGCGCTGGAAGTGAATAGGCTCGCCCAGTTGAATCTATAAACACGACACTCTGATGACTCTTTCCTTTGGCAGACAGTGCATAACTATCGCCTGACTTATAGTTCAAACCAGTCGGATCAATATCATGACCTTTTGCGGCACGCACCCAGCCTTTTTCAGACAGTACGACAGTGATTGGCTCAGATGAAATCAAGTCTTCTTCCGAGAATGCCTTTGCTTCAAGGCGAGAGACAATAGGCGAACGACGATCATCGCCATATTTTTCAGCATCGGCTATCAATTCTTTTTTAATCAAGGTTTTCATCATAGTTTTTGAGCCCAGAATTTTTTCAAGCTTCTTGCGCTCTATTTCTAATTCTGCTTGCTCGGCTTTAATTTTTACTTCTTCTAAACGAGCTAACTGGCGTAATTTGGTTTCAAGCACATATTCAGCTTGAATCTCACTTAAATCAAAACGTTCGATCAAGGCAGCTTTAGGATGCTCTTCAGTTCGAATGATATGTATCACTTCATCGATATTCAGGAAGGCAATTAACAAACCATCCAATAGATGCAAGCGTTTATTAACCTTATCTAAACGATATTGCAGCCGACGCGTAACCGTTTCAGTTCGGTAGTGTAACCACTCAGTGAGTATTACCCTCAAATCCTTAACTGCTGGCCGACCATCTATGCCGATCATATTCAGGTTAACTCGGTAGGTTTTTTCCAGATCTGTACTCGAAAACAAGTGCCCCATAAGTGATTCAATATCAACTCTGTTTGAACGAGGGATAATCACTAAACGAGTAGGGTTTTCATGATCAGATTCATCACGCAAGTCAGCAACCATCGGCAATTTTTTCGCCTGCATCTGACCGGCTATTTGCTCAAGTATTTTGGCTCCCGAGGTTTGGTGCGGCAATTCTGTAATGACGACATCACCATTCTCTTTATGATAGACGCCTCGCATCCGAATCGAACCACGCCCGGTTTTATAAATCGAAAGTAAATCTGATTTTGGGGTAACAATTTCAGCTCGAGTTGGGTAGTCGGGCCCAATAATATGCTCGGTTAATTCTTCCAGACTAGCCTTTGGGTCGTCTAAAAGATGAACACATGCACTCGCCACTTCGCGCAAATTATGCGGAGGCACATCTGTCGCCATACCAACAGCTATACCGGTCGTACCGTTTAATAAGAGGTTTGGTAACCGGGCCGGTAGCGTTCTTGGTTCATCCAGAGTGCCATCAAAGTTAGGCGCCCAATCAACAGTCCCCTGCCCTAATTCACTAAGTAGTGTATCCGCATAAGAGGAAAGGCGCGATTCTGTATATCGCATAGCAGCAAATGATTTCGGATCATCCGGTGCGCCCCAATTTCCTTGGCCGTCAACCAAAGGGTAACGATAACTGAATGGCTGAGCCATAAGCACCATCGCTTCATAACAAGCGCTGTCGCCATGCGGGTGAAATTTACCCAGCACGTCACCCACAGTACGTGCTGACTTTTTATACTTTGCCGTCGATTTTAAACCTAATTCAGACATTGCATAAACAATTCGCCGCTGAACTGGTTTCAGGCCATCACCTACGTGAGGTAAAGCCCGGTCAAGAATGACGTACATAGAATAATCAAGATATGCTTTTTCGGTATATTCACGAAGTGATACTTGTTCGATACCGTCTTCAAAGGTATTGATTTCGTTGCTCATGGTGGTGTGTTTTTATCCCGTAGGCTAATGCCATTAATAAAGGTCATTCGCATTTTTAGTCAATCTATTCGTACTTAATATTTAGATTGCAAGCATTTCCAATCCAGATAAAAAGCATTATAGGACGCCCCCGCCCTCTTTAATAGCATTTCAGCATAAGCAGACGCTAAAAATTCGAGCCATCAGATTATTCTCATGCTAAGATAACGCCCAAGATTTAGACAAGAACAATAGTGATTTTCTTATCAAATAACCAGGCCGACTAATGAGCTCAAGCGCAACCATAACCCCAAGCAAGGTTCAAGAAGAAAGTGCACGCCCTCCCCACAAGCAAGAACAAAAAGGAAAATCATGCTTGCAACTAAAAGGCTCACTTGTCCCGATGACTGTCTTAGAGCTCAGTTCTTATGATCATGAACAATTAAAAAATGATCTGAATGCTAAAGTTTCTCAGGCTCCTGATTTTTTTGAAAATTTACCTGTCGTTATCAGCCTTGAGAAATTAGATGAGCACGAACAAGTTAATTTTGAGCAGCTTATACAGACCTGTGCAGACTTTTCAATTAAAGCCGTGGCAGTTCGCGGTGGCTCAGAGACTCAACAAGCCTCCGCTAAAAAATCAGGCTTAGGTTTACTTGCAAAACAGAAAGAACGCCAAAGTGAAGCTGAACCAACTGAAGCTACCGAAACAGTTCGCACTGAAATTGAAACCGTTGAAGTTGTTAAAACAGTCATTCAAAATAAACGCCAGCAAAGTAAAGTCGTCTACAACCCTATTAGGTCTGGGCAACAAGTTTATGCTGCTGACGGCGATTTAATTGTTCTTGCCTCGGTTAGCGCAGGAGCAGAAATTTTAGCAGACGGAAATATACACGTGTATGGCACCTTAAGGGGCCGAGCACTAGCAGGCGTTAAGGGTGATACCTCCGCACGTATTTTCTGCCATAGCCTAGAAGCTGAACTAGTTTCAGTTGCTGGGCAATATAAAGTCAGTGAAGACTTTGATAAAAATGTCGTACGAAAAGCTTCTCAAGTTTTTCTAAGCGACGATAAGCTATGCTTTAAAGAGCTAGATTCATAGGGCAGCTTATTTTTATAAGCTCAGAACATCATCCATCACACAAGTAATATGGGATATAAAAATTGTCTAAAACAATTGTTATCACTTCAGGAAAAGGCGGCGTAGGTAAAACAACCAGTAGCGCATCGATTGCAACTGGCCTAGCACTCAAAGGGCATAAAACGGTCGTTATCGATTTTGATGTCGGTTTACGTAACCTTGACTTAATAATGAATTGCGAACGCCGTGTTGTTTATGACTTCGTTAATGTTATTAATGGCGAAGCAACCTTAAATCAAGCACTCATCAAAGATAAGCAAGTTGACAGCCTATACATTTTACCGGCTTCACAAACCCGTGATAAAGATGCGCTATCAAAAGAAGGTGTTGAAAAAATACTAAAAGAGCTCGGTGAGCGATTCGAGTTCATTATATGTGACTCTCCTGCTGGCATAGAGCATGGCGCTCAAATGGCATTATATTTCGCCGATGAAGCAATTATCGTCACCAACCCTGAAGTATCTTCAGTACGTGATTCAGATCGAATTCTTGGTATTTTGAACAGTAAGTCACGCCGAGCAGAAACAGGCCAAGAACCTGTAAAAGAACACCTTCTATTAACACGTTACAACCCTGAACGTGTTGAGCGCGGCGAAATGCTGAACGTTGAAGACGTTACTGATATTCTTGCAGTAAAATTATTAGGTGTTATCCCAGAGTCACAGACAGTACTATCATCATCTAATCAAGGCGTCCCTGTTATTCGTGATATAGAAAGCAAAGCAGGCCAAGCCTATACTGATGCAGTTGAGCGATTACTTGGAAACGAACTACCCCACCGTTTCATGAATATTGAAAAGAAAGGCTTTTTTAAGCGTATGTTTAAGAAGGGGTCGGTTGCATGAGTTTTTTGGACTATTTTAAAAGCAGTAAGAAAAATACCGCTTCGATTGCAAAAGAACGCTTACAAATTATTGTGGCTCATGAACGAGGCAAACGTGAACAACCTGATTATTTACCCCAATTACAACAAGAAATTTTAGATGTAATCCGTAAATACGTTCCCATTGATCAAGACCAAGTCCAAGTTCAGCTCGATAAAAGTGATAATTGCTCAGTACTGGAACTCAATGTCACCCTACCAGAAAGCTAAACCCTTCAGGTCTAAGTCAATATGACTTAGACCTTTAGATTTTTTCATCGTCTATACAACTATCAACAATTAGATCAAAGGTTGAACATATGAATTGGCTCATGATGAGCTTTGCCTGCTTTTTAGCCTTATTTCTATCTCCTCTTGCTCTGTCTGATGTGAGCAATTTACTGAATGAGAACGCTTCAGCATGGGAGCTATCAGAAACGCATAATAAAACAAAGATTTACACTCGGCCTTACGACAATTCAAACTTTGATGCATTTAAAGCTGTCGCTATAATAAACCAACCAATCGAGAGTGTTTTTGCCGTAATTTCCGACCCGACATCCTGCCCACTTTGGGTCGATAACTGTTTAGAGTCCTATAATTTCACCACTGACAACCCAAATACAAACCAGTTCAATAATCGCTATGGCTATGCTTTAAGCCACCTACCCTGGCCCTTTAAAAATCGCGATTTGGTTGTTCATATCATTACCTCGAACAAACCTGACACCAAAGAAATCACTATTGCTATGTTTAACGACGAAAAAAAAACAAGTAAAGCAAAAAATGCCGTCCATGTAATGGATACAGAAACGCTCTATATTCTACGCCCAATTAAAAGCGACCAAACAGAGCTTGTCTGGATGCAGCACACTGAACCTGCAGGGAAACTACCTGCATGGTTGGTCAACAATATGATTATTAGTTTGCCGCTAAATTCTATCGACGCTTTAGAAAAAATAGCAGGTTTTGAAAAATATCAAAATGCAGTCATTAAATTTGATAGCCAGAAGCGCATTCAAGGCATAGAATTAGCACCTGAGAATTAACAACATTACTTAGCGCCTCACACTACATCGGTCACGCTATAAAGAGCTACAATATGAACCAAGAGCAAAAAACTAAGTTAGTTAACGCCAAAGACATCATGACGCCTCACGTTAAGTCAGTACCAGAAGCCTGGACAATGCAAAAATTTGCTGCATTTTTATCTGACAACAACATCTCTGGCAGCCCCGTTGCCGATGAAAACGGAAATTTAATAGGCATCGCAACACTTAAAGATATCGCTGATTTTCACTTAAACTCTACCAGCTCAAATTATGACGCTCAATTAAGTGATGATGAACGCCAAGAAGCAAGACGCTTACGCATGATGATTTTTGAGGGAATGGCAAAACTTCCTGTTGTAGTGAGCGATATCATGACGCCCATTATTTTTTCTGTCGATGAAAACTCAACAGTCAAAGAAGTCGCTGAGCTAATGATGAAAGAACACCTTCATAGGGTTTTTGTTAAAAACAAAAATGTATTAACCGGCATTATTACGACTTATGATTTATTAAAAGTTATTACTGAAGATCGCAATTAATCAGAACAACAAGGGCATGTAGGGTCTTTTTTTAACTTCAAGCTGCGCCACTGCATAGTCATCGCATCCAGTAATAGCAAGCGCCCTACTAAGCCCTGCCCCAAACCGCTCAAAAGTTTAATCGCCTCCATAGCCTGCATACTACCGATAATCCCCACAAGTGGTGCCATCACCCCTGACTCAGAACAGCTTAACTGCTCATCAGACAGATCGGAATATAAACACTGGTAGCACGGGCTTTCAATACTTTGACTATCAAACACACTTACTTGACCTTCCATTCGTATTGCCGCGCCAGAAATTAATGGCACCTTTGCAGCAACACAAGCACGATTTATTTCAAAGCGGGTTGAGAAATTATCAGTACAATCCAATACTAAATCTATTTGCTCAATCCTGCTTTTAAGTAGTTCACCCTCCAAACGCTCAGAATGAGTCTCCACACTAACATACGGATTCAATTGCTTTATCGACTCAGCAGCAGACTCAACTTTCAACATACCAATATTATTTTCACCATGAGAAATTTGGCGCTGTAAATTTGAAACATCAACTTCATCATCATCTGCCAACTCTAAATACCCAACACCTGCAGCGGCGAGATATAAAGCAACGGGACTCCCCAAACCACCTAAGCCAATGATTAACACTCGCGCATTCTTTAAAGCTAACTGCCCATCAATATCAAATTTTGGCAGCATAATCTGACGACTATATCGTAACAATTCCTGATCACTTAACTCGGTAGTTTGGTCTGACACCTGCTTTGTTGTCATTTCATCTGCCCCATTGTTACCCGCTCATTATTTCCAAAATCACATATCGTTTTGATCTGCTCAAAACCACATTGTTCAAAACAATTTCGCACCAAACCTCCTTGATCATACCCATGCTCAATCATCAACCAGCCATCTACATATAGATGTTTCACAGAGGCCTGCACAATATGTCGAATATCTGCCATTCCCTGCTCTTGCGCAACTAACGCAGAAACAGGCTCATAACGAAGATCCCCCTGAGTTAAGTGAGGATCTTGTGGGTCAATATAGGGAGGATTACTAACAATCAAATGAAAGCGGTCATTTTCGAACATTTCAAACCATGAGCTACAAACAATATCCACTCGCTCGAGCCGATTATGTTCCGCATTTTTCTGCGCTAACTCAACCACCGCAGAAAATGCATCACATGCGGTGACTTGCCAGTTTGAACGCTCGCTTGCTAGTGATAAAGCAATTGCTCCCGTTCCTGTACCTAAATCCAACACAGATGCATCAGAAGGGAGCGTCAATTCCAAAGCGTGTTCTATCAGGATTTCAGTATCTGGTCTAGGAATTAGGGTTGCAGGAGACACGAACAACTCAAGCGTCCAAAAGTCTCGACGCCCCAGCAAATATGCTACAGGCTGCCCCTCTCGGCGAAGGTTAATTAAGCTCGAATACTGTGTTTGCTGATCGCTACTAAGTTGCTTTTCTGGCCATGTTCTCAAATAAGTTCGATTACAACCAAGAACATGACATAGCAAGAGCTCTGCATCGAATAAAGCACTTTCACTATCGCCATCAATTAAGCTGTGAATTTTAAGCGCTGTTTCAATGGTATTCATTTTTAGTCTACTTTGACCTTTTCAACATTAACCTTTACAACAATGAGAAAGCTTTAGCTCTCTCCCATGTTCGCCAGTAAGTCAGCTTGATGTTCATTCAATAACGGCTGAACGACAAGATCTAAGTCGCCCTCCATTACTTCTGCTAACTTATAAAGTGTTAGGTTAATTCGGTGATCAGTCATCCGACCCTGAGGAAAATTATAGGTACGAATTCGCTCTGATCGATCCCCACTCCCAACCAAGCTCTTGCGCTGGTCAGACTGCTCTGCATGAGCAGCTTCTTGCTCAGCATTTAGAAGTCGAGACTGCAGCAACGACAAAGCACGTGCTTTGTTTTTATGCTGAGAGCGCTCATCCTGACACTCAACCACCACCCCTGTTGGTAAGTGGGTAACCCGTATAGCAGAGTCAGTTTTGTTAACATGCTGACCACCAGCACCTGACGCCCGAAAGGTATCTATGCGCAAGTCAGCCTTATTAATGACAATCTCATCAATTGAATCAGCTTCCGGCATTACGGCAACGGTACATGCAGAAGTATGAATTCGCCCCTGAGATTCAGTTTCAGGCACACGCTGAACACGATGCGCCCCTGACTCAAATTTTAACGCACCATAAACACCATCACCCACTAAGCGAGTAATAACTTCACGATAACCACCATGTTCACCGAGGCTTTGACTAACAATTTCAGCTTTCCAGCCACGCTGCTCAGCATAACGTGAATACATTCGAAACAAATCACCCGAAAAAATTGCGGCCTCATCGCCACCTGTACCAGCCCGTATTTCTAAAAACACGTTATGACTATCGTTAGGATCTTTGGGAAGCAGCAAGGTTTGTAGTTCCAGCTCTATCGCTTCAAGAGCCAACTTCGCTTCTTTCCACTCTTCCTCTGCCATTTCTCGCATATCCGCATCGCCATCATCCATGAGGGCTTTAGCTTCCTGAATATCATCAATAATCTGCTTATAGCTTGCATAGCACAACACGACTGGCTCGATTTCAGCATATTCCTTGGAAAACTCCCGAAATTTGTTCTGATCAGAAATAATTTCAGGCTCACTCATTAATGCAGCCAGCTCTTCGTAGCGCTCACTAATACTGTCTAAACGAAATAATAGGGATTCTTTCATGGGTTTATATACTAATTCAGGAAAATTAAGGCGAGCATTCTAACACTGATGCGCAATAGGAACGAGCTCGCTAATAAATAAAGTGCTCACAAGCAAATACAGATAGTTATTTTTCATTCACAACAATATTCTGAAGCATTAATAATGCGGACTGTTACCCATCCGAGCTCACTTGAATACCAAACAGATCTAAGAGCCACTCACCTTTTTCATCTTGGCCTTGCTCTGCAGCACGCCTAACGCTCACTGTTGGCTCATGGATTAGTTTATTCGTCAGATTTCGAGACAGACTCCTTAATACAGCCTCAGAATCAGCCCCCCCGCGTAATGAACTCAAAGCTTTTTCAAGCTCCCGCTGCTGCAGCTCCTCTGCCTGACGCCGAAAAAGTTTTAAGACATTGCCAGCACTTGATGCTCTCAACTGAGCTATAAAGTTTGTGTATCCTTCCTTGATCATTATCTCTGCGTCTTGGGCAGCACCCTCACGGGATTTAACATTTTCATCAATAACACCTTTCAAATCATCAACTGTGTATAAATATACATCAGACAAGTCACCAACCTGAGGCTCTATATCTCGAGGAACAGCAATATCAACCATAAAAAATGGTCTATGTTTTCGTGATTTTAAAGCTCGCTCCACCGCACCTTTACCTAATATAGGAAGTGCACTAGCCGTTGAGGCAATTACTATATCAGCCTCTTTGAGAAGGTCGGGAATATCACCTAACAAAGCAGCCTCTCCACCCACCATCTTTGACAACTCTTGAGCTCGAGCCAAAGTACGGTTAGCTATAATTAAACGCTTAACCCCCCCCTGCCTCAAGTGACGCGCCACTAACTCTGTCGTTTTACCTGCACCAATTAATAAAGCGGTATTATCAGCAAAGTCAGCAAAAAGTTGTCGAGCTAAATTAACCGCTGCCGCAGCAACGGACACAGAGTTTTCACCAATCGCTGTTTCGGTACGAATACGCTTGGCAACAGAAAAACTCTGCTCAAATAACCGCCCTAACTGGCCATGCACTGTTTTAGCCTCAAGTGCACTGGTATAGGCAGACTTCAACTGACCTAGTATTTGAGGTTCACCCAACACAAGAGAATCCAAACCAGAAGCGACTCGCATCACATGAGTAATCGCATCTTGATCCTGATAATTAAAACTACAAGAGGTCACGTTTTGAAGATCTACCTGATGAAAACCAGCAAACCAAGCCAGCAATAAGTCAATCTGTAAACTTTCACCAGCACAATAGATTTCAGTTCTATTACATGTAGAAAGAATAACGGATTCACTGACACCAGAGACTTGAGTCAAAGCCTTCAAGGCTTCGTCTAGTCGCTGTATATCAAAGGCAACTTTCTCCCGAATATCGACCGTCGCAGTTTTATGGTTAATTCCAAAAGCCAGAAATGACATTAATACTAAGCATCTTGATTGAAAGGAGCTATTCTACAAAGTGAAGAGAAATAAAGCCAACCAATATATGCACAGAACAATCATCTATTGACAGCCATCAAGCTTATGGCATCATGACGCATGCATATCTAAAAACACTAATTTCAACACCAGAGCTTTTAAACAGCTCGCGACTTTAAAGAGAACAAGATTGACTGCGCTTATTCGACTTATACTAGTTTGTACTTTTTTCACGCTAACCGCATGCGGAACAGGGTATTTAAAGCCCAACTCTTCAGACGTCATTACTGAAAACAACCAAAACACCAAAGCTACCCCCTCTAAAGACATTACCAAACTACGTGACTTCAATCTTAATAAAGATACCCTCTATGATTTAATTGTTGCTGAAGTTGCCGCACAACGAAATCAATTCAACATCACACTTGTAAATTATATTTTACAGGCACGCATCACTAGGGACCCTGAAATAATCAAACGAGCAATAAATGCAGCCCAACTACTTAAAGATGTTCAGGCAATTCAAGAAATGGCATTGCTTTGGATTGATGTTGACGAAAAAAGTATCCCGGCACACCAATTATTAGCCTTCCAGTATACTCTACAAAAAAACTATCAGGATGCCATCGCACAGATCGAAGTCGTACTAAATCTTGGTGGAGAAGCACGCGTTGATAGCTTGGCAATTGGCTCACAACAACTTCCAGAGAATGATAGGCTCGAAATACTGGAGCTTTATAAAGAGCTATATAGTAGACACCCTGAGAATAATGAGATTGGTTACAGCCTAGCTCTGGTACAACGCAACCTGAAACAATTCAACGAAGCACAAGAGACATTGAATCCTATTCTAAATCGTAACCCAGAATTTGAAGCTGCAATTGTTCTCAAAGTAAATCTACTTTATGACCTAGACCTACTAAAAGAAGCATTAGAGCTTGCAGACGACCAATACGACAACTTTCCTGCTAATCACAACTTGGGCCGTCTATTCGCCAGCATGTTAATCGAAGATAAACAGCTAGACAAAGCAGAGTCAGTATTTGAAGATTTAGTTGCCCTTTACCCACAGGCTCCCAGTTTAAAATTGTCTTATGCACTAGTCATGCTAGAAAATGATAAAGTTGACCCCGCAAAAATCACACTACTTGAATTACTGGATGCTGGCGTACACCAAAATGAAGCAAACTTTTATTTAGGCCGTATCGCTGACCTCAATAAAAATTTTCCGAACGCTATCAAACACTACCAACAAGTAAAACGAAGCAGTCATTTCGAAGCAGCACTAGAACGGTCTAGCTTTTTACTCGCAAAAGAAGAAGGAAAAATAGACGAAGCAATTGATTACCTTAATGGCCTCCGCACTCTTCAACCAGATCTATCCCTAAAACTATGGCTTCTCCAGTTTAAACTACTATCAACACTTCAAGAAGAAGACCGCGCACTCAAAACATTAGACCTAGCAATTATAGAGTTCCCAAAAGATGAACAACTCTTGTATGCCCGCGCCATGAATAGAGAAATGCACAACGACCTGACCGGTATGGAAAGCGACCTACGCATAATCATTGAGAACAACCCAAATCACGCAGTAGCATTAAACGCTTTAGGCTACACCCTGGCAAACCGCACAGATCGACTCGAAGAATCCTTTACCCTGATAAAGGCGGCTTTAACACTAAAGCCAGACAACCCTATGATTTTAGACAGCATGGGCTGGGTATTATTCAAGCTAGAAAAACAAGAAGAAGCCCTTATCTTCTTATTAAAAGCATTTCAAACCTACCCCGATGGAGAAGTAGCAGCTCACCTAGGCGAAGTACTTTGGGCACTGGGAAAGCAAAATGAAGCACAGGCTATATGGCATCAATCCTTGCAAAAAAACCCCAAGCACACGGCCCTGATAAAAACCATTGAACGCTTTCTGCCTTATACTGCCCCACCCGAAGACATCAAAGAGTCATCACAACCTGAGAATCAACCAGATACAGAAACCACACCTGAGGACAAGCATTGATCCGCGCTACCCCTCGACCAACTTTGAACTATAAACTACCCCGTATTGTACTTTGCACAATCGTATTTTATACACTCAGCTTACTTTCTGGCTGCTCAATATTCGATTCACGCGATGAGAGCACCAACACAACGCAATACAACTGGGAACAAGCTCGACTAAAGCTTCAAAAACAAACCCACTGGAGCCTGATTGGCAAAATTGGCGTCAGAACCCCCGAAGACTCTCTTACCGCAGCTATCAACCAATGGGTTCAAAGCGAGGACTCATTCGAGATTGATTTATCTTCTACCTTTTTTGGTCTTGGCGCATCTAAATTAAAAGGAAACAGCCAGTTCTTAACCCTGATGGAAGCAGGAGAAGAACCTGTCAGCTCAAACCAACCCAACACTTTAATTGAAGCGACACTAGGGTTTCCACTACCACTAACCCAGCTCACTTATTGGATTAAAGGTCTCCCCTCACCAAACCACACATTTCAAATAGAATTTAATCAACAAGGTCTACCCGCATCTATTAAGCAAAATCACTGGCAGCTTTATTTCAGCAAATATCATTTTGAACAAGGCATTCCTCTACCCGGTAAAATAAAACTGGAAAGAAAAGATACTCGAATCATTTTGGCGATCAAAAAATGGACACTAAACTAAGCTTAATCTCCCCAGCTAAGCTAAACCTCTTTTTACATATTAACGGTCAACAACCAAACGGTTACCACGAACTGCAAACCGTCTTCCAGATTTTAGATCGAGGAGACACGATGCACTTTGAAACACGCGAAACTTCTGAAATTACTCTCAAGCCAGCATTTGAAAACATCCCGTTAGAAGAAAACCTTGTTTATCGTGCAGCAAAATTATTACAGCAAACACAACCCTACCTAAAAGAAATGGTTCAAAAAAAAGGCGCTGCCATCCACCTTGAAAAGGTACTCCCAATGGGTGGAGGTATTGGCGGCGGAAGCTCTAACGCTGCCACCACACTCTTGGCCTTGAACCATTTATGGGAACTAAACCTAAGCCTAGACAAACTAGCTAAACTAGGCGCTACTTTAGGTGCAGACGTTCCTGTTTTTATATATGGACAAAGCGCATGGGCTGAAGGCATCGGTGACATTATTACCCCTATTGAGCTTCCGGAAAGCTGGTTTGTAATACTGACCCCGGACTGCCACGTCAGCACTGCTGAAATATTTTCAAATGAAAGGTTGACAAGAGACACACCAAAGTTGAAAATAGCGCCCGCTCTTGAGGGACAAGCATTTAACGACTTCCACAATGATTGTGAAAGCTTGGTATTTGAACTTTACCCTCAGATTCAGAAAGCAGTCTCACTGCTTAATAAGTTTGGCCATGGCCAGCTAACTGGAACAGGAGCATGCTGCTTCTCACGCTTCAATAGCGAAGAAAAAGCACAACAGGTTTTGAATGAAGTATCTTCTGAATTCAAAGGCTTTATAGCCAAGGGAGTTAATCTCTCTCCTGCTTTTCAAAGGCTAAATAAAGCTAATTCATTCGCAAAGAATGATACATAAATACGCTTTATATTAGTAATGCACGAAATTGGGGTGTCGCCAAGCGGTAAGGCAACGGGTTTTGATCCCGTCATGCGTAGGTTCAAATCCTGCCACCCCAGCCATTTTATTTCATTCTAATTTATAAATCCCAAACGCGAACAAACTTTCAATTACGAAAAACTAAGAGGCTTCCACTCTCATGTCAAAAATGATGGTTTTTGCAGGTAATGCAAATAAAGAGCTAGCAGAACAGGTTATTAACAACTTAAACCTACCATTAGGCGATGCAAAAGTTAGCAAATTCAGCGATGGCGAAATCACCGTTGAAATTAATGAAAATGTTCGCGGAAAAGATGTATTTATCATCCAGCCAACTTGCGCACCAACAAACGATAACTTAATGGAACTCATTGTGATGACCGACGCTTTACGTCGCGCCTCTGCATCACGTATCACCGCAGTTGTCCCCTACTTTGGCTATGCTCGCCAAGATAGACGAGTTCGCTCAATGAGAGTCGCCATTACAGCAAAAGTAGTTGCTGATATGATTACCGCCGCTGGCGTTGACCGCCTGCTCACCGTTGATTTACACGCCGATCAAATTCAGGGCTTCTTTGACATCCCTGTTGACAATATTTACGGCACCCCGGTTCTCGTTGAAGATATTCTAAAGCGTGAAAGTGACGAGCCAATGGTCGTCAGCCCTGACGTAGGCGGCGTTGTTCGCGCACGAGCAATGGCAAAAAGACTAAACGACCTTGACCTCGCAATTATTGACAAACGCCGACCTAAAGCAGGCGTCTCGCAAGTGATGCATATTATTGGCGACGTGGAAGGTAAAACATGCTTACTTATTGATGACATGGTTGATACTGCAGGCACATTATGCAAAGCAGCTGAAGCGCTTAAAGAGCATGGAGCTAAAGAAGTATTTGCCTACATCACCCACCCGGTTTTATCTGGCCCAGCCATTGAAAATATCAGTAATTCATCATTAGATGAGCTTATCGTCACAGATACCATCCCTCTTAGTGACAAAGCTAAAAAATGTGGTAAAATCCGCCAGCTTACAATTTCAGGCCTAATTGCTGAATCAATGCGTCGCATTAGCAACGAAGAATCAATCAGCGCCTTGTTCGAATAAATACTTATTCGAACATTATTTTGATCAACAAAGAATACTAGCAGTACGCTTTTTTGCGCACTGCTAACTCCAGAAAAAGCACACTAGTGCTTTTTCTTATTTTAGACCCGTCACACAATTGTTCTGGTCGCGGATACACTGTGTGATTATTGAGGAAAGTAATATGAGCGTATCATATATAGTAAAAGCAGAACTTCGAGAAGATCAGGGGAAAGGTGCGAGCCGCCGCCTGCGTCGCCTTGAAAATAAAGTACCAGCAATTCTTTACGGCGGAAAAGCTAAAAAGCCAGTTTCATTAAGCCTTAAAGACAATGAAATCAAGAAGTCTCTTGAAAACGAAGCTTTTTACTCTCACATTCTAACAATTGAATTTGACGGTAAAGAAGAATCAGCTATTTTGAAAGATCTTCAGCGTCACCCTGCTACAGGCGATGTTATGCACGCTGATTTCTTGCGCGTTAGTAAGAACCAAGTAATCCACGTAAACGTCCCACTACACTTCACCAACGAAGAAGCATGTGTTGGCGTTAAAATGGGTGGCGGTAAAATCTCTCACCAGATGGTTGAAGTTGAAGTAATCTGCTTACCAGGCGATCTTCCTGAATTCATCGAAGTTGATATGATTGACGTTGAAATTGACGCTATTATCCACTTGTCAGACCTTGTTCTTCCGAAAGGCGTGAAGGTTGCAGCGCTTAAGCATGGCGACGATCATGACCTTCCTGTTTGCTCAATCCATAAGCCAAAAGGCAAAGCTGACGACGAAGAAGATGAAGCAGAATCAACAGAAGACGACGCAGCTGCAGAATAATAGCTAGTTATCTGAAATAGCGTTCGGTACTTTTTGTGAGTTTATGTTCATGAGTCAAGAAATTAAATTGATTGTAGGGCTGGGTAACCCCGGCTCTGAATATGAACAAACTCGCCACAATGCCGGCGCTATTTTTCTCGCCCAACTTGCACAGCACCACAACCAGACATTGAAACCTGAAAAAAAATTTCACGGTCTTCACGCTAGAATCAATACCCAGGGACAAGACGTCCACCTCCTCTTCCCCAGCACTTATATGAACAGAAGCGGGCAAGCCGTCCAGGCACTCTGTCAGTTTTACAAAATTCTTCCCGAAGAAATACTGGTCGCTCACGATGAGCTGGACATTCCATCTGGCACCATGAAACTTAAAAAAGGTGGCGGTCACGGAGGAAATAATGGCTTACGTGACATTATCGCAAAATTTGGCGGCAATAAAGAATTCAACCGACTCCGTCTTGGAATCGGCCACCCCGGACAAGCCGACAAAGTGACCGGCCATGTACTTGGAAAACCAACAAAAAAAGAGCATGAACAATTAAACAGCACAATAGATGAGGCAATCAGATACCTATCAGAAATAATATCTGGTGATTGGTCCAAAGCAATGAACCACCTACACAGCTTTATCGCAAACTAGACACTATTCTCTAACGCTATCCTAGTACCCCCCTACCGAAATCTATATAATACCTGCCTATTTTTAATAGCATCAGCTATCTGACATCATCAAACATTATCTAGGATTATCATTATGGGTTTTAATTGCGGCATCGTCGGCCTTCCTAATGTAGGTAAATCTACCTTATTTAACGCTCTCACTAAGGCGGGTATTGGCGCAGAAAACTTCCCATTTTGCACCATTGAACCTAATGCAGGCGTTGTCGGCATGCCCGACCCTCGCCTAGATAAACTAGCTGAAATCGTACAACCTGAACGAACCATTGCGACCACAATGGAGTTTGTTGATATCGCCGGCCTTGTTGAAGGCGCATCCAAAGGAGAAGGCTTAGGCAACAAGTTCTTAGCCAATATTCGTGAAACAGACGCAATCGCACACGTAGTACGCTGCTTTGAAGATGAAAATGTTGTACACGTTGCTAATAAAATAGACCCTACAGCAGACATCGATATAATCAACACCGAACTAGCCCTGGCCGACCTCGATAGCGTAGAAAAAGGCATCAAACGAATAGGTCGAATAGCCAAAGGCGGCGATAAAACAGCTAAAGAACAAATCACCATACTAGAAAAACTACTTCCCCACCTGAACGAAGCAAAGCCAGTTCGAACTGCTGGATTGAGTGAAGATGAATTAGATTTACTCCATGAACTTCATTTACTCACAATCAAACCTACGATGTATATCGCTAATGTTGACGAAGACGGCTTTGAAAACAACCCTCACCTCAACACAGTTAAAGAAATAGCCGCTAAAGAAAGCGCCGTAGTCGTTGTTATTTGTAACAAGCTTGAGGCTGAGATTGCAGAATTAGAAGATGAAGAAAAGCTAGAATTTCTTTCCGACCTTGGCATGGAAGAAGCTGGACTTGACCGAGTTATTAGAGCTGGCTACGACCTGCTAGGCCTACAAACCTACTTTACTGCAGGCGTAAAAGAAGTTCGAGCATGGACAATGAAAGCTGGCGGCACAGCCCCTAAAGCTGCAGCAGTCATCCACACAGACTTTGAAAAAGGTTTTATCCGTGCAGAAGTCATCGCATACGAAGACTTTATAGAATTCAATGGCGAAGCTGGCGCCAAAGATGCCGGAAAGTGGCGCCTGGAAGGCAAAGATTACATTGTCGCAGACGGCGATGTCATCCACTTCCGCTTTAACGTATAGCCTGAAAAATCAAGATCTGAATAAGTTAAGATTTTAAGCAAGATTTCCTTGTTTTTACCCTTGACAATATAGAGTAAAAACAAGAGAATACGCGCGTCTTTTGGCTACATAGCTCAGTTGGTTAGAGCACATCACTCATAATGATGGGGTCCCTAGTTCGAATCTAGGTGTAGCCACCAATTTTCCTTTATTTATCAATACGATACGCCTGTCTCGCGGCATATCGTTGTCCCTGAGAGTTTGTATGTGTCATATTTGTGACAACATCACTCTGCAATACAATACCACTCTTATTTGATTCCGATAATTCAACAAGTTTTTCAACCGCTTCAAGTAAATTACCTATCTCAGCTGCTGAGTAGTGCGATGTAATATCACGAGTCGTATGCCCCAATAAACTTTTACGAGTCTCTAACTGCACCCCTGCCATTCGCAGACGCGCTCCGCAAGTATGCTTCAAGTCATGAATCCGAACAGGATCTAAACCAACCTTCTTTCGAGCAGTTCGCCATGCTGAGCAATTCATCCGCTCTCTACGTCGACCATCTACAGGAAACACAAATTCAGAGCTTCGCGCCCTACTCCTATTCACAGCAGCCATAGCAATTGCGTTAAGAACCACTACACGATCTTCGCCATTCTTAACACCCGCCTGCCAAGGAATAATAAAAACAGATGTATTAAGAGAGGGAATCTTTACTTCCCACTCCCAACGCAAGCCACACACTTCCTGCTCTCTGCACCCCGCATTCACCTTAAAGAGAGCCATATCCTTTAGCTCTTCCGGCAGTAAAGCAAACAAAGCCTCCTGCTCTTCAAAAGTTATTGGCCGAGGCTTACGCGCATCCTTCCAAGACGGCATCTCAATAAGAGGAGCCGACTCCAGCCAAGATAGATTATGTTCATCTCGCCACTTCCTTGCACACAGATTCAGAATCCGCCTGACAATGGCTAAATCCCTTACAACTGTCGAACATTTATTACCGCGACTTCGCCTCCACTCAATAAAATCACCCAAAACCCCATCATGCACTTTATCAACATGAATAGAGCCGATGAACGGCAGAATAGCGTTAATAGACTGCCGATCACATTCAATCGATGTTTTAGTACGATACTCTTTGAGATACTTATCAGCAGCCTGCTTAAAAGTTCTCTTTGGTCTAATACCATACATCGAAGCGGCTCTATGCTCTTCTATCTTTCTAGCAAGAAGAAGCTGAGCCTTTCGCAGATCACTTTCACCAGTACTCTGCCTTAAGCGATGACTCCCTATCATCTTGTTAATATGCCAAACCGATCCTCGTTTGACCAAACCATCCACGTTACTGTGAGACATAAAATTCTCCTATTTCAGTTAGCGTGACGGCCATGCTCTTTTACATAATCGTCTACCCATCGATCTAAATCAAGCCGGTCAAACCCGACCCCCTTCTCGCCTATTCTCAATTCTGTGAGGTATGGACGAATATATTGGTTAAAATAATTGATGTTTGTACCTAAATAAGTAGGAGCATCTTTAATTCTGACTATTCGCGGCATTAAAAAAATTTCAGCCATATTAACTTCCTTTGAGTTTTCGTTATATATAGATTGCATTTGACCAAGTATACTCATGTAGTCTATTATTGCAATATATATATAACGACAATCAGGTAATTACATGACCAACAGCAAAGACAAAAAAAATCTTTCACGAGAAAAATATCTAGAAAGAGAACGAGAATATAAAAAAGCGCAACGCGAAAGAGACCAACTATCTAGAACTATTGAGAATAAACATAACAAATCAACAGAATCACAAAAAATCCTCCTAAACATAGATGAAGAAGTAATTAATGGTTTGAGCGAATTTTCAAATTTCTACGAAATGTCACGTCGAAGCCGCACTATCCTAATAAATAATTTTCTGAAAACTCGACTTAGGCAAGTTAAAGAGATTACCAGTTTGGCCGAAAAAGCCTGCATCCACCGAGGAGCTGCATTTAAAAATGAAACTCGGGCCATTGCAATGGAGGTCGCTATTCGAGGAGGAAGCCGTAATGACTTTAGTGAAGGAATTAATCAGCTTAATGAAGAGATCGAAAGAGTCGCAATGAGCCGTGATGATAGAACGGTCGCGCCTGAAGACATAAATATTTTCAATCTTAGAATATTCAAGAACCTAAACCAAGCCAACTAATTAACAGGCATTAAAGCGTGATTATTAACACCGACGCAAAAGAAATCACCGTTACTTATACAGATGACGATGAAAAAGCTACAAGCAAACACGATCATGACCTTATAAAAGTCATATCAAAATATAATAAAGTCATTGATAACTACCTATTAAACGGTCTCATAAAGAAAGAGCTACATTCGACAAAATTCTTAGAAAAACACTGTTCACTAATGCTCAACTATTATGTCAATGAAGATTATGACCTCGCGATGAAGGCATTAGCATTTAATTTCGCATTAAATAAGCAACAAATAATACCTCCGTCAATGAGAGGCTTTCAAAGCATCGGCAAATATAAAGGTTTAAACAAAGCTGAAGCGACCTATTCGCTTGATCTTCAAGTAATAGATCTACACTGGCTATTTCTTTATAGGGAACAAATAAATCAACTCCGCGCAACAACAATTAAGAACATGACGATCTATGAAAAAAATCATTTTAAAATTGACTACGCTTATGAGTTTGCACTGACCCCCTGGTCACTAAAACAAAAAGCTGAAGCACTATTAATGGACGAACTAGAAGAGATTATGTTGTTCCGTATAATGGGGACAAAAACCAAAAACAAAAAGCAAACGTTTAATAAGGAGCGGGCAAAATACCAAAGACAGCTTTTAGACTACCACATGCTACCGAGCACCAAAATTAGCTATGACGACATCGCTGAATACCTGCTCTATTTTGAAGCTCTTCGTCTTGCCAGCGGCAATAATAGAATGGCAGCACAGGTATTTCGTTATTTAACTCACAATGGTTTTGCCACTAAACTCGAAATAGACAAAACCACCAGAACAATAAGTCACCGCAAAGCTCTATTAAAGAAGATCGGACTAAGAATAACCTGAAAGTTGAGCGCAACACCAAATCAACAGACTGCCACCATACAACTACTCTTTAGCCAACGTATTACCAGGCAGAAATATGGTATTTTCTCTATTATATTCAGCATCTTGCTCACACTTCTCTTCAAACGAAATCAGCGTAATAGAATAACAGATAATAAGTAATAAAATACTTAGAGAATCCGCCTTACGGCGAGCGGGGCACGGCCCCGCATTATATGGGTAAACTCCGTAGCGTATTTAGATTTTTATCTAACTATTGATTAAACCACGGGTATGTTTTTGACTAGAGAAATTATAAAAGTTTAGACTTTAATAAAATTCTGCGGATTCATTCTCTTCCCATATTTTTAAAGTTAAGCAAATAATTGAAATTAAACCTCACGTGTAAGTTCATTTTCAAAAGTAGACATTTTTTATCTACAGACCCGGAACAAACTATTCAAACCTTACACAAGATACGATTATTAGAAATAAAAGAACCCAAACTTACTTTATAAAAAGGTGAATAATATGAGCTATTCCACTCAAACACTGTACCCAAACAAAGATAACGTAGAAGATATTTTAAGTTTACCAAATATATTTACTAACGATGATAAAGATAGGTATGAAGACGAAGTTAAATCACTATCTACTACACCAGACTTCAAAGAACTTCACCTGTTGATTAATGAAAATAAAGTAGTTGGTTTTTTGGCACTGAAGGGAGCATTACCATGTTCAGATATTAATCATTTAGTATTAGAAACAGCCTACGTGTTGATACATGAAACACATAGAGGGCAAAAGCTTTCAGAAATATTAATAAGTAAATATCCAGAATGTATTGACCGTTGGGTAGATGCAGCTCTTCAAGCTTCATATACAAAAAAGCACCAAGAATTGATCTTTAATCTTCAAATTAATGCCGTATCAAAGGGGGGTGCTTCATTTAGAAAAAAAAGTGTTATGGCAGCAATGGAATGGTGCTTAAAAAACATACAACCCAAACTTAATAACAATCAAACTAACTCGTTCGACACTCCATATATATTTTTTGATTATGGGTATGGATTCAAACTAACTAGCTTTCCAAAAGCCGGGGACATCGAGATCTTTGATCACCCATCAGCCGGTCAGATGAGCAACAAACAGATTCATGAAATTGTTTACAACAACTAGTTACGCAACTTAACCAATAATTCAACGTCTATAATTCACAGCACATTTAAGACACTTCGCAATTGAGCTCCAATGGTAAAAAACGGCCAACTGGTCTTTTCGCATAACTATCGAAAGTGAGCATTAGCGATCATTATTCGCAGGTGTTTAAATAGCGAGCTAACAACCTAAAGCCGGCATTACTCACTACGAGTGAATCGCG
>CAJWBJ010000059.1 GCA_913020495.1 uncultured Oleiphilus sp. | reverse complement strand
CTGCAAGAATTATTGCAACTAGAGACAGTACAATCACCGTAAACATGATTACACCGAGTATTATTTCAGCATTCATACTAATACCTTTTTTTAATCTACTAGCGCTTGGCGTTTAAAGAGAAATGCCTGAAAAAGACATAAATCCAAGTGACATTAAACCTACTGTAATAAATGTAATCCCCAAACCACGAAGGCCATCAGGTACATCGCTATATTTCAGTTTTTCACGAATTCCAGCCAAAGCAACTATTGCTAATGCCCAGCCAACGCCTGCCCCCAAACCATAAACGACACTTTCACCAAAATTATAATCACGCTCTACCATAAATAGAGACGCCCCCATAATTGCACAGTTAACAGTAATCAATGGAAGGAAAACACCCAGTGCGTTATATAAATCTTGAAAGTATTTATCCAATACCATCTCAAGAATTTGCACTAAAGCAGCAATAACACCAATGTAAGTCAATAAACCAAGAAAACTAAGATCTACCTCAGGATACCCCGCCCAAGCAAGCGCACCTTCTCTAAGTAGGTTAGTGTAAATTAAGTTATTGATTGGTACCGTAATCGCAAGTACAACAATTACAGCGATTCCTAAACCGACCGCAGCCTCAATTTTCTTTGAAATTGCTAAGAACGTACACATTCCAAGAAAAAAGGCCAAAGCCATATTCTCAATGAATACCGCCTTTACAAAAAGACTAAGATAATGTTCCATTAAAATGCCTCCTTAACAGTATGCGATGACACCTCGAAATCAGGTGCTTCAACTTGGTCTTTCTTCCATTCACGAAGCGCCCAAATAAGTAAACCAATAATGAAAAAGGCACTAGGGGGAAGCAGCAACATACCATTTGGCACATACCAGCCACCATCATTAATGGTTGCTAATATTTCAATACCAAATAACTTTCCTGCACCGAATAACTCCCGGAAGAAAGCGACTGCAACCAGCAAGACTAAATAACCCAAACCATTACCAACGCCATCCAAGAAACTAATTCCTGGTTTATTTTGCATTGCGAATGCTTCAGCTCGCCCCATAACAATACAGTTAGTAATAATAAGGCCAACAAAAACCGACAACTGCTTACTCATCTCGTAGGCGTAAGCACGTAAAATCTGATCAACAACAATTACTAACGAAGCAATTATCGTCATTTGAACGATTATTCGAATACTTGAAGGAATTTGACTTCGAATCAGCGAAATCAACAAATTAGACATACCGGTAACTAAAGCAACCGCCAAACCCATAACAATTGACAGCTGCATACTCGTTGTAACAGCTAACGCTGAACAGATTCCAAGAATTTGCAGCGCAATTGGATTATTTGAAAAGATAGGACTAAAGAGTACTTCTTTTACACTCACATTACTCATATTAAACCCCCTCTCTCAAACGATTCAGGTACTTTTTAAAGCCCTGCTCGCCTGTCCAGTATTGAACCAGATTGGATATTCCCCTGCTGGTTAATGTTGCTCCAGATAAACCATCGACCGAGTACATAGCGTCTGGCTTGGACTTATCAACAGAACCTTTGACTAACTTGATAGCAGGCTCATCACCTTGCTCAAGGTTATAAACCTTTTTGCCAGGCCAAAATGCTTTCCAACGAGGATTGTCAACTTCGCCACCTAAGCCAGGAGTTTCAGCATGCTCGTAAAAGCCCAAACCAACCACTGTGTTCGCATCACCTTCTAAAGCGAGAAAACCATGTAAGGTAGACCAAAGCCCATATCCACTTACCGGTAAAATAATTGTTTCAATTTTACCTTTTGCTTCAACAAGATAGACTTTTGCATACTTAACTCTACGTTTGATACTGGCGATATCCTCACCACCTGCAATAACCGCAGATAAAGCGGGGTCTTTTGCTGCTTTGCGCTGATCGTAGTCTAGCGCGAGCTCTTTCCCAACAACGCTTGGGTCTGCATACTCACCCGTATCCAAATCAACCAGAAATGGCTTGATAGAAGAAAATAATGTCTCAATTTCATCAGCACTTGCGCCCTCTACAAGAAGACCTGCCGCAGCAAGAATATTTGTTTTAAGGTTTAAAGCTTTATTCTTTTCCTGAATAGGCTTTAGCAATACAACTGAGGCAGACACTACAATCGAGCATACAATACAAAGTAAAAATGCAACGATAATAGTTTTACTTGTCGTTTCTTTATTAGACACGCGCTAACCTCCTTTTAATGTTGGCCTGCACAACTACATGATCAATATAAGGAGCAAATAAATTAGCAAACAAGATAGCTAACATCATACCCTCTGGAAACGCTGGATTAATGACACGAATTAACACAGCCATCACACCAATTAATGCACCAAATACAAATTTCCCGGTATTGGTCATTGCAGCAGAAACCGGATCGGTTGCCATAAAGATCATACCGAAACAAAAACCACCTGTGACTAAATGCCAATATGCAGGCATTGCGAACATATGATTTGTTTCAGAGCCAATTAAGTTGAATATCAAGGACATTGCTATCATACCGCCTAACACGCCCGCAATAATTCGCCATGACGCAATTTTGGTCAGTAACAACACAACACCACCTAATAGAATGGCAAGCGTTGATGTTTCACCGATAGAACCTTGCACTGTTCCGAAGAATGCATCCAGCCAAGTAACATTGTTAGCGATTAAACTATCAACACCACCCGCTGAAATAACACTTAACGCCGTTGCACCCGTATAACCATCGAGCGCGACCCAAACAGTATCACCTGACATTTCTGCAGGGTAAGCAAAGAAAAGAAATGCTCGACCAGCCAAAGCAGGGTTCAAAAAGTTCTTGCCAGTGCCACCAAATATCTCTTTAGCAATAACAACACCAAAGGTAATACCTAAAGCAGCCTGCCAAAGAGGTATATCTGGCGGAACGATTAATGCAAAAAGAATAGACGTTACAAAAAAGCCTTCATTAACTTCATGCCCACGAACCATTGCAAATAGCACTTCCCAAAAAATACCTACAAGGAAAACAACTACGTAAATTGGTATAAAGTAACTTGCGCCATAAACAAAGTTATCGATCAAGCTAGATGGGTCATGACCGATAAAAAACCAGCTATGCCAATCAGTAGGAATAGAACCCAAACCAGCTTCTATTGCCGTATTCGCCTGAAAGCCTAGGTTCCACATGCCAAAAAACATCGCAGGAAACGCACAAAACCAAACAGTGATCATGATACGTTTAAGGTCGATACCATCCCGAACATGAGATGAAGTTTTAGTCACGCTTGATGGCGAATAAAAAAGTGTATCGAACACTTCATACAGTGCAAACCATTTTTCTAACTTGCCGCCTTTTAGAAAGTGGGGCTCCATATTATCTAATATTGATCTAAGACCCATAGTTAACCCTCCTTTTCTATACGCGTTAGGTTATCCCGAAGGATAGGCCCGTATTCGTATTTACCAGGACAAACAAATGTACATAATGACAAATCTTCTTCATCCAACTCAAGACAACCCAATAACTGCGCCTGCTCGGTATCACCAACAAGAAGTGCTCGCAGAAGTTGAGTCGGTAAAATATCTAAAGGCATGACTTTTTCATAAGCACCTAATGGCACCATCGCTCTGTCACTACCATTTGTTGTCGTCGTAAAATTAAATAATTTACCCGAGAACAACTTGGATATATAAATATTCATCACTGAAAACTTATTTGGGCCTGGAGATAACCACCCCATAAACTCTCGCTCTGAAGTCTCGCCAAGAACACTTACCTGATTCGCATAACGACCAAGAAAATCAACGGAGCTTCTTGCTGTACGTCCACCAAATACTGAACCAGAAATAGTACGATAGCCTTCAGGCTTTATTTCATCAGCCACTAACTCAGTGATATTTGCACCTAAACGTGTTTTTACCAAGCGAGGATTTTTAACCATCGGCCCAGCAAGAGAAACAACGCGATCCACATATAGCTCACCAGAAGTGAACAATTGACCGATCGCAATTATATCTTGATAGGAAATTGACCAAACCTGCTTTTTATCACTTACTGGATCTAGAAAATGAATATGTGTCCCCGCATTACCTGCTGGGTGCGAACCAGAAAATTCCTGTTTTTCAACACGGTCATTCGGTGAAAGTTTTATTGAAGAACCTCCAGCGACACAAACAAATACTTTGCCGTCGGTTAACTTACTTACAACTGACAAACCTTGATTGAATGATTCTTCATTTTGCTGAATAACGATTTCTGGATTAGCTGCCAAAGGATTCGTATCCATCGCAGTAACGAAAATAGAATTCGGCTTAGCATCAAGCTCCGGCACCTTACTATAGGGTCTGGTTCTAAATGCTGTCCATAAACCGGAGTCTACCAAATTACTTGCTACCTGGCTTCGCTGTAGACCAGCTAAGTCAGATGCATTATATTTTGGAAATTCGACTGATTCAGAACCTGAAACTTCAACAACAATAGATTGAAATACTCGCTTTTCACCACGATTTATTTCAGTAACTGTTCCACTTGCTGGAGAGGTAAATTTTACGCCTGATATTTTTTTGTCTTCAAAAAGAAGTTGCCCTTTCTTAACTTTGTCACCAATCTGAACCGCCATTGTTGGCTTCATACCAACATAATCAAAGCCGACTATTGCGACTTTACTAACAGCATTCCCATCAGTGATTTTTTGTTCGGGCGAACCGGATATTGGAAGATCCAGGCCTTTTTTAACTTTGACCATTAACCCTGCCTAATCATCAGAAATATGTGAATTTTCCGTCGCTTTTGTTTAATAAAACAATAAACAAATTGAGAATTAACTATTCTCAACTCAACTCAGTATTTTACAAAAAATACTGACGAGAAAGGACGAACCAAAAAGCAGCACAAGTATAATGAGACACAGGTCATATTGCTAGACTGTTCCTTAATTTTTCGCCATCTTGAACTGATTCAAATCATGTATATCGTAGTTCATAGCCAGCAAAGTGACAGAAATAGCTTAAAAAACAAACAAAACCTAAAAATAAACCAATGGAGGAACAAAAAGAAGAGCGGAAAACAAGATAGATACAGAAGTGCAAATCTAAAGACCTACACTTCCATTTAGATTACTTAGCTGCTTTTGGAAAACAAGGGTAATTAATTCCAACCATTTGGTTTGCTACTCTGACTACCTGGGCACTATAACCAAACTCATTATCATACCAAACATAAAGCACTAATCGGTTACCGCTCACAATAGTCGCCTTAGCATCAACTATGCCTGCACGACGAGAGCCAACAAAATCAGTTGAAACAACCTCTTCCGAGTTCACATAATCAATTTGCTTTTGAAGGTCTGAGTGAAGAGAAATATCACGTAAATGTGCATTCACTTCTTCAACAGAACTCGCCACAGAAAGATTAAGATTCAAAATAGCCATAGAAACATTTGGCGTCGGAACACGAATCGCATTACCAGTTAAGCGACCTTCCATTTTAGGCAAGGCTTTTGAAACGGCTTTTGCAGCGCCAGTCTCAGTAATAACCATATTTAACGGCGCACTTCGACCACGACGACTCCCCTTATGATAGTTATCAATTAAGTTTTGGTCATTGGTATACGAGTGAACAGTTTCAACATGCCCATCAATGACATCAAACTTATCATCAATTGCTTTCAGCACTGGCGTAATCGCATTAGTAGTACAAGACGCAGCAGATAAAATCGTATCCGCATCTAATATCTGACTATTATTAATACCGTATACAATATTCTTGATATCACCTTTACCAGGAGCTGTAAGCAATACTTTTGAAACACCTTTAGACTTTAAGTGCAAACCAAGGCCAGCTTCATCCCTCCAAATACCAGTATTGTCGATCACCAGCGCATTATCAATTCCGTATTGCGTGTAATCAACTTGATCAGGGCCTTTGGAGTAAATCACCTGAATACTAGTCCCATTTGCTGTTAATATATTATTTTCATTATCTACAGTAATGGTTCCTTCAAATGAGCCATGAACTGAATCCCGCCTCAACAAACTGGCACGTTTCTCCAGATCGTTTTCTGCGCCGCCATCACGTACAACAATCGCACGTAAACGCAGATTATCACCACCACCGGCCTTTTCAATCAGAATTCTAGCCAGTAAACGCCCAATTCTACCAAAACCATATAACACAACATCTTTAGTATCTTTATCATTCGCAGCACTTTCATCATACTGACCAACAATATCACCAAGCTCAGCTTTAATGAATTCTTCCAATGAGACACCGTCAGTATCTGCAAACCTTACAGCAAGCTTACCAATATCAATGCGTGCACGCCCTAGATCCAAACGATCCAAAACCTTCAACACAGCGAAAGTATCATGAACAGATAGCTCTTTCTCTTCTACCTGACGAACAAACCGGTGAGATTTCAATAAACCAATTACAGACTGATTAATAATAGCGCGACCATAAACAGAGGTCACAACATTGTTACGCCGATACAATCGTCCAATTAGAGGAATCATAGATTCCGCAGCAGTCTCACGCCCGTTCCAATCCGAAAAACAGTTCTCGATTACTTCATTGCTCACGCTTCACACCTCTATATCCGTTTAAACGTCATCATTTAAGCTTAAAAATCTGAGCCGACATTATCCAGATATAACGTACTAGACGCAACGTGCGACCCCACTAAAAACACAATCTTTTCAATAGACAATGCGCAATTAACCAGAATTGACAAAATATAGGCTAATTTCTTCCGTTATTACATAGACTTGCTAAACTGGTAGGGACATATTCATCAATTACATTAAAACAACTAAAACCCTGCACCTGAAATACGTGCACTTAACAAGAGATAGCCCGTGCCTGAAATAAATGCACTCGTTGTAGATGACTCATCCACTTCAAGGATGTTACTGACAAAAATCCTAAGAAAAATGGATATCCATTGCGAACAAGCGTCTTCCGGCGAAGATGCCATTTCACAACTTTCATGGTATCACCCTGACTTTATCTTCTTGGATCACGTCATGCCGGGCATGGATGGCTTTGAAACTCTAAAAGTCATTAAAGAAAAGCCAGACACAAGAAGCATTCCAGTTATTATGTATACGTCCCAGCATGCCCACAAATATTACGAGGAGGCCCATAGCCTAGGTGCTGCTGGCGTCATTTCAAAACAAGTAGATAGAGATAAACTCTACTTGATGATAAATCGACTTTGCCTAAACAATACCAACAATGCGAATGAGAAAATTGATCAAGACGTTCCAACTGTTTATCAAGAGGTCCAAAAAAACCTGGAAGCAACGATCAACGACTTTTCAAACAGTAAAATACTAGCAAGAATTTCAACTCTTGAAACTGCTTATGAGGAGTTACACGAAGAAAACCGCAGTTTGAAACTCGAACTCAGTCAATCAAAGGCAGAGCAAGAGAATTGGCGACTAAAAAGCCAAAACATATCCATCCCTCAAATTTTCATTACACTGTTTCTGGCTTTAGCTTTATTTGGCTCAACATTTACTTGGTTTACCACGCAAAAAATAGAACACGATTATGTTAGTACACAAAAAAGAATAGGCATCATCAATGAACTTATTGATGACATAATCGATTTCCTTGAAAATAATAAAGATAACTAGAGGCTACCCACTCTGAAAGAAGTGAAGCTAAATAAGCTCTATCCAAAACTTAATTTTCTAATCATTGATGACTTTGAAAATTTCAGATCATCTCTTCGACTCATGCTCTCTTCTTTTGGTGCTCAAAAGATTGATACATCGAGCACAGCAGAAGACGCAATCACTAAATGCACATACGATTCTTACGATGTAATTTTATGTGATTTCAACCTTGGACACGGGCAAAATGGTCAGCAAATATTAGAAGAACTTCGCATAAAAAAAAGGCTAAAACATACTCATATTTTTATTATGATTACGGCTGAAACTTCGAAAGATGTCGTGTTAGGAGCTCGAGAGTATCAGCCTGATGGCTATGTAGCCAAACCAATAACCCGAACCGTTCTCGAACAACGCCTAGGCCAACTACTAACACAACAACAAATACTCAAACCTGTTAACAGAGAAATTGATCTCGAGAATTATGCAAAGGCAATTACCCTCTGCCAGCAAGAGCTAGAAAACGGCACAAGATATAAATCCTGGTGTTATCAGACATTAGCAAAATTATATGGATTATTAGGCGACACTAGTAATGCAACAAAAATTTACCGTGAAGTATTAACAACTAGAGAATTACCTTGGGCCCGGCTCGGGATGGGACAAATTCTTAACCAGGAACAGCAATACAGTGAAGCTAAAGACTGCTTCATTCAAGTCATAAAATCCAATCCGAATATGATCGAAGCTTACGACAATCTTTCTGAATCGTATTTAAAACTAGGCAAAAAAGTACAAGCTCAACATGCACTCCAAGAGGCAGCTAATCTTTCACCTCGCATCGTCCCAAGACAGGAAAAGCTCGGTATTATCTGCATAAACAATCAAGATATTGAGGCCGCAACTAATGCCTACCGGCATGCTGTCCAGTATGCAGAAAATTCGGTTCACGAAAAGGCTGATCATTATTTAGATCTAGGCAGATGCTTATCTGACCTATCGGAAGGAGATACAAACGAAAAAGGAAAAGACTTTGCTAAAGAGGCAGTAAAAGTATTAGACACCGCAAGCGATAAATTCTCGAACAATGAAAATGCTAGTTTAAATGCGACTTTAATTGCTGCACGAGTACTTTCAGGACAAGGAAACCAACAAGCCGCTGAAGACAAATTCCATCAAGCAGAATGCATGATCGAAGAGGAGTCTATTTCATCAGACGTAGGATTGGAACTAGCTAAAACACTTTACTCAATGGACCAATCCGAACGCGCTGAAAAACTACTAATCACACTATCAGAACGCTTCGCAGACAATAAAAAAATCATTTCAAAAATTGAATCATTACTAGATGAGCCCCAAGGCCTTAAAGCACGTAAACAGGCAAAAGAACTCAATAAATCAGGAATCTCTCTATTTGAGAAAGGAGAGTTGGAAGAGGCAATTAAATCCTTTTATTCAGCTAGGTCTTTTACTCCCAAACACGCAGCACTAAACCTTAATATAGTACAAGTCCTCACGAAGCAGTATAAACAAAACTCGGATAAGCAACTTCTTATCGAAGCCAAATCTTCCTTAGAACGAATAAAACATATCCCCAAGCAACACAATCAATTTAAACGTCTTCAACACTTAATAGATGTCATTGATAAACTAACCGAAAAACAGAGGTAACATGCCACCATGAAAGACAATCAACAGCCTGATTTCTCGCTCATAATTGCTTCCGCTGTTCATGACATGAAAAACTCTCTCGGCATGCTACTCCACTCTGTCGACTCCATGTGCGATGAGCTTCCTGAAGAATGGAAACAAAAACCGAACGTCGCTACAGTTCAATATGAAGCAGAACGCGTAAACAGCTATTTAGTTCAACTACTTGGCCTATATCGCCTACAAAACAAATTACTTACACTGCACATTGATGAATATTATCTTGATGATTTATTAGACGAACAAGCCGCTCATTACACACAAATGTTACATGGTAAAAATGTATCTCTTAACATTTCGGTAGATAAAAACCTATCCTGGTTCTTTGACAGAGAGATTATTCTTGGTGTTTTGAACAATGCTCTGAACAATGCATCCAGATACACAAAAAGTGAAATTGAAATCAATGCAAAAATTGAGAACGACTTTTTACTAATTGAAATACATGATGACGGTAAGGGTTACCCAGAAGACCTTTTAGCCGCCCCTCCCGGTGAAATACTAAATGACATTAATTTTAATACTGGCAGCACCAGTCTAGGAATTTATTTTGCAGCTATGGTTACCAAGCTTCACACTCAAGGCGAGCATCACGGCCATATCAAACTGTCTAACGGGGGACGTTTTGGCGGCGGTGTTTTTTCAATTTATCTACCATGACCAATAACATCCATAAAAAAAGCACCTTGACTGACGTCAAAGTGCTTTAGGGGTATACCTGAATAATATTAGGGCTTTAAATTAAAAAGTCAGACTTCTTTTAGGGCCCACAGTATAGCTCGACCTTGGGTCGAACTTAATATCTGACATATAAATACTCCCCATCGTTGGCCCACTCGTATTACCTTTGACCCGAATATCTTCCATACTAATTTTTGCAATTTCGGTAGGCATATAAAACTTCATTCTACCACCCTCAAGTAACTCTATCTGAGGTCGCCCTTCTTGATACTTAAGTCCTTCAATACTGATTTTTGCATCAATCATATTAGAAATAGGACCTAAACCTGCAACAGTTAAGACAGTATCAGAAAGTTCAGATGCAATTTGTTCTTCGTCCTGCTCTTTATACTCTTCATCTTCTTGATATTTATTGTGAAACCCTGCTGCAACACCATCGCTATTTTGACCAAAATTGATACCAATACCCATACCAGGAATTTGTCCACCAAACCCCTGAGCATTAACGTCAGATAGTTCACTATCATCCATCATCTGCATACCACCAAACTGCCCCATATCAACATTAGACAGCTCTATTTTAGTATTTGAAATAGGTAAACCTATTGGACTAGCAGCCATTGCCACCATAGGCTGAAACGGCGCTGCAGCCAATGCGACGAAAGCAGCTGTATAACGATATCGTTTCTGATGCTTTAACGTTCTATTTAGGTCTTTTTCTGAAATATAACCCTTATCGATTAATACTTCACCTAAGAGACAACCTTCTGCCGCTTGAAGCGTAAGCGCCTCAGAAAGCTGATTTTCTGTAATGTATCCACGGTTTACTAAAAGACGCCCTAACCTGGATTTAGCTAATTGTTCGTTGCGATTCACTATGTATTCCCCCAAAAGATGACGAGTCAAATAAATCGTCATAGGTCAAATAATGGACACATTTAGGACATATGTATGTGGAATATTAATTTCGTTGAGTAACAAGGTGTTAAGGTATGTCTGCGCTTGTGAACACAATTCAATTCAAACCATGTTTAATTGTATAAATTTCTGTTAAGTGATTAATTTTTATAATTTAAATTGATATGATCACACATTACATATTGCAACAATTGACACATCAACCTCGGAAAACTAGATCATGAAACCTTCTAGAAATAAACTTCTTTCTTTATTTGTGAGCTATTTAACATTCTCTTTTTTAGCCATAAGTTTCAACACTCACGCCGAACCAAATTCAAAGACGTTTGCCACCATAACAACCTCTATGGGCTCAATTAAACTGGAGCTTTTTAAGGACAAGGCCCCTGCAACAGTTGATAACTTTATTCAATATGCTGAAAGCGGCTATTATGGAGGAACTATTTTTCATAGGGTCATCCCAAGTTTCATGGTTCAGGGTGGCGGTTTTGATATGAATTTCATTAAAAAATCGACAAAAGACCCTGTTATAAATGAAGCAAATCCCTTTGTACCAAACAGACGCGGTACAATCGCAATGGCAAGAACATCCGCCCCTGATTCAGCAACGTCACAGTTTTTCATTAACGTCATCGATAACAATAGCTTGAATAAAACCCGTACAAAACCTGGCTATACCGTCTTTGGGAAAGTAGTTGAAGGCATGATTGTGGCTGACCAAATATCTAACGTTAAAACAGGCGTCCAGAATCGAATGAGAGACGTCCCAATGACACCCATTATGATTCAATCTGTCACCATCAACTACGCCCCCGAAAAACTGACAAAGAAACCGGTTATTCAAAAGCCTGAACCCCAAGCTAAGAAATGAACACAACAACTTTCAACCCAGCATTAGAAGCTGTAAAACTCAAGTGGCAAGATAAAGTGCCACTTTCAAAACAACATGAGGATTACTATTTTTCTCTCAAAAATGGACTCGAAGAAACCCGTTATGTTTATTTAGCTCAAAACCAGCTTCCTGAACGTTGGCTTAACCCTTCCGGCGATGGCTGCTCAAAAAACTGCCCCTTTAAAATCGTAGAAACTGGCTTTGGAACGGGTCTAAATTTTCTAACAGCCTGGCAATCATGGCAGCAACTACCAGAAACAAAACGAGCATTCAGCTTTGTTTCGATTGAAAAATACCCCTTATCTAAAACAGACCTCATAAAAAGCTTGGAAAACTGGCCAGAGCTTAGCAAGTTTAGCCAAGAACTCATTGACCAGTACCCTTACTTAATGAAGGGCTCTCACCTCCTCAGTTTTGCACAGGGAAAAGTTAAGCTCTTACTTATTTTTGGCGACATCAATATTGATTTTGAAAAACACCCATTTACTGCAGACTGCTGGTTTCTAGATGGATTTTCACCCAGTAAAAACCCATCCATGTGGACCGAAACACTCTTTCAATTAATGGCTATGCGCTCTAATGAGCAAGCAACTTTTTCGAGCTTTTCTGCCGCTAGTGTTGTTAGAAAAGGTTTGGCTAATGCTGGTTTTGAGGTGATAAAAAATCAAGGGTTTGGCGGTAAGCGAGATATGATTTCAGGCTTTCTTAAGAACAAAATAAAACTAAAGACACATCCAACGGAAACGCCTCAATGGTCCATCCCCAGCTTGGACTTGAAACCCGAGCCCCCACAACCACCAAGTAATGATACGACTATTTATGATGCAATTGTTATCGGTGCCGGCCTTGCTGGAATAACGACAGCATCGGCACTTGCCGAAAAAGGCTTGAATGTCGCAATAATTGACAAAAAGGCTTACCCTGTTACAGGTGCCAGCGGTCAGTCACAATTAGCGCTTTACGTAAAACTTCCAACTGAGATAAATAAAGTTTCAGATTTCATTTCTCACTGCACACTATTCAGCCAACGATACTTAAATCTAAAACAGATCAAGCATCCAAATTATTCCTTTTGGAATAAAACAGGACTCATACAACTGGCCTGGAACCCTAAAGCACTTAAACATCATGAGAAATTTATAGAAAACTGCCATTACCCAGCAGAATTCATTAAAAAAGTAGACGCAGATGAAGCACGTAAGTTAAGCGGCTTACCTATAGAATGCAGCGGCCTTTGGTTTCAGAACTCAGGCTGGTTAAACCCCATTAATTTTGCTCGCACCCTCCTCGACCACGACCTCATAACGTTTGTTTCTGAAACCCAAATTAAAGAAATAAAATGGTGTGAAAATAGTCATATTTGGGAAGCTATACCTGAAAACAAATCTTTAGCTTCAGAAAGCCCCTTTCGCTCAAAAAACATGATTATTGCCAACTCTAACGATGCAAAACGATTTAAACAGCTCAAGCATACCCCTACGAAACCACTAAGAGGGCAAGTCACATCCCTATTATCCCCTACCTTACCTGCAAGTAAGTGCGTCGTATGCGGGGAAGGTTACTTATGCCCACCAATTGATAACTGGCATCATTTTGGGGCTACATTTGATTTAAGCAATGCTGACGAACAAACACATGAAAGAGATAATCAAAAAAATATTAGCAGCTTAAATAGTTGGCTGCCTAATTGGCTACCGGAATCAATCGATGCAGATGAGTTAACTCATACCAATAAATTAACTGCCAGCGCTGGCTTACGCTGCACTACACCAGACTACATGCCAATCATTGGCAGGGCGCCAGATTATGATGCAATGCTAGAACGATTTGCAGCACTCCGTAAAGATGCCACAAGCTGTAAAAACTTAAAGGGTATCTATTATCCAAACCTTTTTGTAAATATTGGTTATGGCTCGAAGGGTCTTGTCACAACCCCTATTGGCGCAGAATATATTAGCGCACTAATTACTGACAGCGTATGCCCTTTTAGTGCAGCGCAAAAAACAACAATTGAGCCTGCTCGCTTCATCATTAGACGTTTAAAGCAAAATAAAATCTAAAAATTAAGCTAATCTCTTGGAGGCGGTGGCGGTGCAAGCACTTCACGTGAACCATTATGTCCGGCTGAGCTGACGACGCCTGCTTGCTCCATAGCTTCAACCAAATTTGCGGAGCGGTTGTAACCTACTTTAAGTTTGCGTTGAACGGAAGAAATTGAAACTCGACGAGTTTCAGTGACAAATGCAACCGCTTCATCATAAAGCGCATCTTGCTCATTATCACTATCATCTGAAAATGCAGCGGCCACAGGGTCTGTGCTATCCCCTCCCACCAATACCTCTTCAAGATAGTTCGGCTGTCCGCGCTCTTTCCAAGCATCCACAACAGCATGCACCTCATGATCATCAACAAAAGCGCCATGAACCCGAATTGGTACACTAGTACCCGGCGGCATGTATAACATATCACCATGACCCAGTAATTGTTCTGCTCCACCTTGATCTAATACAGTTCGAGAATCAATTTTTGACGATACCTGAAACGAAATTCTTGTCGGTACGTTAGCCTTTATCAAACCAGTAATAACATCAACCGATGGTCTTTGTGTCGCTAGTATCAAGTGAATACCTGCTGCTCGGGCCTTTTGAGCAATACGTGCAATAAGCTCTTCTACTTTTTTACCAACGATCATCATCATGTCGGCAAATTCGTCAATAATAACGACAATAAAAGGCAACGTTTCTAGCTCAGGTCTGTGCTGCTCCTCATCTAAAACATGCAAGTCCGGTGTCCATAAAGGATCAAGTAAGGGCTCCTCTTTTTCAAAACCATCTTTCACCTTCCGGTTATAGCCCGCTACATTTCGGACTCCCATGGCTGCCATTAGCTTATAACGACGTTCCATCTCACCAACACACCAGCGAAGCGCATTCGCAGCCTCTTTCATGTCTGTCACAACTGGCGTTAACAAGTGAGGTATGCCGTCATATATTGACAGTTCAAGCATTTTTGGGTCAACCATGATAAAACGGACTTCTTCAGGCGTAGCTTTAAACAGCATACTGAGAATCATACTGTTTACCCCGACCGACTTACCTGAGCCCGTAGTTCCCGCAACTAATAAGTGTGGCATTTTTGCAAGATTAACAACCACTGGGTTGCCTGCAATATCATTACCCAAGCCCAACGTTACCGGCGATTCACTATCATCATAATCTTTGGATTGAAGCACTTCACTAAAACGTACAATCTCACGATGCTCATTGGGTATTTCAATCCCAACCACAGATTTACCTGGAATAACTTCAACAACCCGAACACTCATCACAGCCAACGATCTCGCTAAATCTTTAGCTAAGCCACTAATTTTACTTACCTTAACTCCAGGCGCAGGCTGTATTTCAAAACGAGTAATAACCGGCCCAGGGTTAACCTCAACAACTTTTACAATAACACCAAAATCGTCTAGTTTTTCCTCTAGTAAATTAGACATATGTTCTAGAATTTCTTTTGAAAAACCTAATTCTTTATTCGTTTCAGCTGGGTCCAGCAAGGAAATTGAGGGTAAAGGGCCTTCTGATGCAATAAACAAGTTACCCTGCTTCTCATCCGCTAGCCGCTTGCTGACTTTATTCTTTTTAACAAATGGGGATATTTTTATATCAGACTGGCCGCCCTCATCTGAAGCAGATGACTTCTTTTCAGCTTTCACTTTGACAGGTTTATCAATTTGAGATTTATTTCTATCTTTCACACCTTCATCTTCGATAGAAGGAGAAGTAAGTTTATGCTTAACATTTGAGACTTTGCTTGCTATTGACTTGAGCGGACTAAAGCTACTAGCTTTCTTCGCATCATCTGGCTTAGTGTTAATAATAACTTTTTGTACTTGCTCTGGTTTAGAGTCAATTTTCGTATCAAGCCTAAGCTGCCGCTTGTCTTGATACGAATCCCAAGCATTTAACAAAAAAGTGTTTAGTTTCCCATAAAGAGAGATGGTGATTGCTCCGGTTCGGTCCATTAGTCCTAACCATGAAATTCCCGTAAAAACAGTTAAGCCAATTAATAAAATAGATACAAGAGAGAGCGTGCTTCCCGATAAGTTTAATATATTGAGCATTTTGGTTGTTATAACCAAACCCACAACGCCACCCGACACATCATCCAAGCCTGATATTGAATAAAGCGCCAAAAGGCCTGTGGCACCAAATAAAGTCATAATAAAGCCCATGACACGAATACTAAACATTGGCCAATGAAAGTCTTTACGCTGACGTCTATTTTTAAAAATGACGGAGGCCCGATATCCTATTAGCAATGGAAAAAGATAAGCTACATACCCAAAAAAATACAGAAGTACATCTGAAAACCATGCTCCTGCACGCCCACCATAATTGGTTGCTATAGCATTCGAGCCGGTACTAGCCCAACCGGGGTCTTGAGGGTTATGAGAGACCAGCGCCATAACAAGAAATATACAGATGGCAACTGTGAAAATCAGCCCACCTTCACGCACACCTTGCGAAAGGTAAGCTTGAAAGTGATGGTGATCAGAATTTGGGGAGCTAGTTTTGCTCATAGTTTGGGACATTAAAACTCTTAAGGGCTACATCAACTTTAGTAAAATCAACAAACAAAAGCTAAAGTGAATATGAAAATATCATATATATCTACAACATAATTTTTATACCGTAGATATATTATAGAAAAGTTTTAGGAAATGTCCTTAATTATTTGAAATATAAGGAAGCTTTAGGAAGAACAGCTCGCTGCACTCAACCCTTTTTCAAGATCTTTAATAATATCTTCAACATTTTCAAGACCGACTGAAATACGAATCAGGTTATCTGTAATTCCAACATGTAAACGGTCTTCATCCGTTAGTCGTCCATGAGTTGTACTTGCCGGGTGAGTGATTGTGCTTTTAGTATCACCCAGATTTGCAGTAATAGAAATAAATTCCACGCCATCGATAAAACGCCAGGCTGCTGCTTTATCACCTTTTATTCTGAACGATAAAACACCGCTTCCGGCACTCTGCTGCTTCATTGCTAATTCATATTGAGGGTGACTAGAGAGGCCAGAATAAAATACTTTTTCAACATGCTCCTGACTTTCTAACCATGTAGCGATAGTTAGTGCACTCTCTGAATGCGCTTTCATGCGGATACTCAAGGTTTCTAAACCTTTTAAAAACACCCAGGCATTAAATGGGCTAAGTGTTGGTCCACCAGAACGAAGAAAGCCATGAACCTCATCCATCAAATCATTCGAACCAATCACTACACCACCAAGGCAGCGCCCCTGACCATCAATGTATTTAGTCGCAGAATGAATCACTATATCTGCACCGAATTCAAATGGCCGCTGTAGAATCGGTGTACAAAAGCAGTTATCGACAATCAGCAATGTTCCTTTTTCATGCTGACCTTGATGCGCTATCTTTGCAACACGCTCCAGATCGACCACTTCACACAAAGGATTTGAGGGCGTTTCCAGAAATAGAAATCGAGTCTTATCTGTCATGCAATCAGACCACTGCTCATAATCTGTTAAGTCAACGAAACTTACTGACACGCCAAACTTTTTAACGTATTTTTCAAGCAATACGTTTGTTGTACCAAAAACACTTCTAGAACAAATAATATGATCGCCCTGCTCTAACAAAGCAAAACAGGTAGACATTATAGCTGCCATACCTGAAGCAGCAGCCACGGCACGCTCTCCACCTTCCATACTCGCAATTCTTTGCTCGAACATGGAAACAGTAGGGTTTGTAAAGCGCGCATAGATATTACCAGGCTGATCACCCGCAAAACGCGCAGCAGCTTCTTCCGCTGAATTAAACACAAAGCTGGAAGTAGGAAAAATAGCCTCACTATGCTCTAACTCAGGGCTACGTATTTGCCCTGACCGAACAGATAAAGTTTCAATAGAAACCCCATCTAAGTTTGGAACAGGTATCATTCCTTCGGGCTTAGTACTCTTTGCCATATTATTTCCTATTCATCACGAAAAGCTGAAACCACCTGCCTCACTTAAGCATCATTATGAAGGTCAATGACAGTATCATCGACCTCTTCTACATTCTGCTTATTCTTTGTTGTATCACTTCTAGCCTGCTCTAAACGATTCAGATACGTTTCAGAAATGTCTCCAGTAACATATTGTCCATTAAAAACTGAACAGTCGAAGTCCACGACACTTTCATTGCCTTCTTTAGCGCATTGAATAAGGTCTTCTAAATCTTGATAAACAAGCCAGTCGGCACCAATCAATGTTTGAATTTCTTCAACACTTCTATCATGAGCAATTAACTCACTTTTAGCAGGCATATCAATGCCATATACATTAGGGTAACGAACTTCTGGTGCGGCTGAAGCAAAATAAACATTTTTTGCGCCGGCATCACGCGCCATTTGAACAATCTCACGACAGGTTGTGCCTCGAACGATAGAATCATCCACCAGCATGACATTCTTATCTTTAAACTCAAGATCTATCGGATTAAGTTTCTGCCTGACCGACTTCTTACGCTCACTTTGCCCAGGCATAATAAAGGTCCGGCCAATATACCGATTTTTTATAAACCCTTCTCTGAATTTTACGCCCAACTCAAAGGCCATTTCCATGGCTGAAGTACGGCTCGTATCAGGGATAGGCATCACGACATCAATGTTATGATCAGGCCTCAAGCGTTTAACTTTTTGAGCCAGTTTTTCGCCCATTCTAAGTCGCGCTTTATACACTGAAATATTATCGATAATTGAATCAGGTCGTGCAAAATATACATGTTCAAATATACAAGGGTTTAACTGAGGGTTTTCAGCACATTGTTCAGTATAAAGCTGTCCATCATTCTCAATATAAACTGCTTCACCCGGTGCAATATCTCGCACTAATTCAAAGCCAAGAGCTCCCAAAGCAACACTCTCTGAGGAAATCATGTACTCTGTACCTAAATCAGTTTCACGCTTACCGTAGCAGACAGGGCGAATCCCATGAGGGTCTCGAAAAGCCAAAATGCCATACCCGGTTATCATAGCAATGACTGCATAACCACCACGACATCGTTTATGCACTTCTTTTACAGCTTTGAAAATCTCATTATGAGTTGGTACAAACTTACCCTGTACCTGAAGTTCATGAGCAAAAACATTTAACAAAACTTCCGAATCAGAATTAGTATTAATGTGTCGAAGGTCAGACTTTAACAAGCCATCGGCTAATTCTGCAGTATTCGTTAAGTTTCCATTATGCGCCAGCGTTATCCCGTAAGGAGAGTTTACATAAAAAGGCTGAGCTTCAGCTGATGTCGATGACCCCGCTGTTGGGTAACGAACATGCCCGATACCGACATTACCAGCCAAACGCTGCATATGCCGTGTTCTAAATACATCCCGTACAAGCCCGTTATCTTTTCTTAGAAAAAATCTGTCATCCTGACAGGTGACGATTCCTGCAGCGTCCTGACCGCGGTGTTGCAATACGGTTAATGCATCATATAAAGATTGATTTGCATTGCGTTTACCAACAACGCCAACGATGCCACACATAACACTACCTCTTAAAATGTAATTTAGACTTTAGAATTTGAATTACTTTCAAAAACAGATCTTGACCATTGCTCTAATATAGCCAAGTTTTCAATCATTACCGAATTTATCCACCATTCACTTGTTGATAATGGCGTTAATCGTAAAACTGCAACGACAACAATTGATAAGATTAAACCTCTCGCCAAACCAAATACAACGCCGAGCATACGATCTACTGGCGTTAATCCGGTTAATCGAATTAGCGCGCCCACCATGAAATTAACGCCGGCACCGACCAACAAAGTACCAACAAACAAAATGCTAAAAGCGGCAATGACACGTAACGTTGGCTCATCTATAGAGTCAACAAGAAGAGTTTGGAAATGACTATGAAAGGTTCTGGCAACAACAAAAGCAACAACCCAAGTTGCTAAAGACAAGGCCTCTTTTATGAAGCCACGCTTTAAACTCATCAAGCTGGACAGCGTGATAATAACAATGAGTGTCCAATCGGCCCAATTCAAGCTTGCCATTTAGCGTTGCAATACCTTTCAAGAAGTTTACTAATAAGGGTGTTTTAAACAGGCGCGCATCATACCAAAGTTCGACCAGCTTTCGGTACTATTAATTAGAAGAAAAGCATATAAGACTATTTCAATCACGCATCAAAAAAAATAATAAGACTATCTACCTTATATTTCTTATCTAACTTTTTCTTAATTTTCTCTGCTTCTCTTCGATTAACAAAAGGTCCGGAAAATACCCTAACAACATTTTTTCCTTTAATCTTAATATCTTTGGCATGCCCATCGAAGCCAGCTTTTCGTAATCGGTCTCTTAATGCGTAAGCATTCTTCGAATTACTAAATGTCCCCAACTGAACCATCCAGATATTCTTAAAAATTGGGAGGTGTGAAACCGTTGGTTTTGTTTCACTTAATTTTGGCTTTATTTTCGTCTTGACTACTTTTTTAGGTGATTTAGCAGCTTTATTGGTTGAAACTACTTTCGTAGGTTTAATGGCTTTAGAGCTTAATGCTTTTTTATCTTCAACATTCGACTTAGACGTAATTTGATCAATTTTTTTTATTTTATTATCTTTGTGGTCAACATCAACCACCTTAAATTGTGGGCGTTTCGGTTTTTCAAGTACAACATTCTGAAATTGAGGTTTTGGAGGAACAGCCTCAACCGTTACTTTCTTTACAGAATGAGGCTTATCAAAAATCATGGGCAAAAAAATAATTGCCAAAGAAAGTATAACAAAGGCTCCTACAAGGCGCTGTTTCAAACTATCAATAGTTTCGCTCATAAATTCTTAAAATATGCCTTTGCAGCTTCAATTACGTAAAATGAACCAAAAACAAGCGTTACTGAGGGCATTTCAGCTTGATCACTCTTCTGGCGACCAATTAACGCTGCACCCAATGCTTCATCTAAGGTTTCAAACGATAACATATTTTTAGCATGCTTCCCTACTGCTGTTTCGAGCGCTTGAATATCTAAGGCTCGATCCTCTTCTAACGGAGCAATAAACCAAGTATCAAAAACGGGTGATAATATTTTAGACACCCCTATGACGTCTTTATCCGACAATGATGAATAAACTGCATTAACTTTTTTCCCGTTACATTTTAAGCTTTTCAGGAAGCCTAATAAATATTGAGCGGCATGGGGATTATGACCAACATCAAGAAATACTTGTTGATTTGAGCTCAATTTGTCTGTATCAATTTCTTCTAGCCGACCAGCAATGACTATGTCTGAAAAACACTTAATAAGAGAGGGATAGCAGAATTTTGACTTAGTCACTTTCAAAGACTGGGAGATATGTTTTATAGCCTGCAACGCCAGCAAAATATTATTTTCAGGCAAACGTAAGTCTGGAAAGCCTTGGTAATTGATTTTTCCTTCACGCTCTAACAGAAGAACCCCTTGATCAGTACGTGCAAAATCTTGATCGATTGACAATGCCGGGCAAGAAATTTCTTCTGCATACAGGTAAACACTTTCAGGCAAATTCTCACCAAATAATGCAGGAGTGTTCGCACGTAAGACCCCTGCCTTCTCGAAACCGATACCCTCTATTGAAGCCCCTAACCAATCTGTATGATCTAATGCTACTGAAGTAATAATCGCAAGGTCTGAATCAACAATGTTCACTGCATCCAATCGCCCACCTAATCCAATTTCAAGAATTAAAACATCCAAATCAGCGGTAAATAAAATATCAAATGCAGCTAAAGTGCCAAACTCAAAATACGTAAGCGGAATATCTGCTCTTGCTTCCTCTACATGAGAAAAAGCAGTCACTAATTTTTCATCAGATACAGGCTTTGAATTTATCTTAACGCGCTCATTATAGCTGTGAATATGAGGAGAAGTGTACGTACCAACCTCTAAACCCATCGATAGTAAGCCCGCTTCGATTAATGCAATCGTTGATCCTTTACCATTGGTTCCAGAAACCACAACTACTTGTTGTTGCCGTAATGGCGCCGAATTCAAGTCAATATTCATCAATTCGAAAACGCAACGAATACGATCTAAACCCATTTCTATATTCTCTGGATGCGTTCCAGAAATATAGTCAAGCCATTCATTTAATGTACTTTTGTGTAAATGGCTCAAGTGTTATTTTGATCCTGACTTAAATTATCAAGAACCTCATCACTTTCAATTACGTCTTTATCACCTGGTTTTGAATCCAAGTTAATTTCTTTTGCGACAGTTGTTGCATATAACATTTTGTTAAGCAGTGATGATAAGCGCTCACGCATTTGACTACGCGCTAATATCATATCTATAGCGCCATGCTCTAATAAAAATTCACTACGCTGGAAGCCCTCCGGCAGTTTCTCTCTTACCGTTTGCTCAATAACCCTAGGGCCCGCAAAACCAATTAATGCATTTGGTTCTGCAACATTAATATCTCCTAACATAGCGAGACTTGCTGAAACACCACCAAAGACAGGATCCGTCATAACAGAAATATAAGGCAAACCTTCATGTTTCAATTTTTCAAGAGCTGCAGCCGTTTTAGCCATTTGCATAAGTGAAATTAACGCCTCTTGCATCCTTGCACCACCACTGGCACTAAAACAAATCAATGGCTTTCTTTCATCAAGGCAAAGTTTAATGGCTCGAACAAACTTTTCCCCAACAACCGCCCCCATAGAACCACCAAGAAAAGAAAATTCAAAAGCAGCAACTACAACAGGAACACCTTCAACTTCACCTTTAAAAGTGATTAATGCATCTTTTTCATTTGTTGCTTTCTGGTTCGCCACCAGGCGATCTTTATATTTCTTAGTATCTTTGAAACGAAGACGATCTTCTGGCTCCATACTGGCATTAAGCTCGACACGCTGATCTGCGTCTAAAAAAATATCAATACGCTGCCTTGCAGACACACGCATGTGATGCTGACATTTAGGACAAACTTCAAGATTCTTTTCTAACTCAGGGCCATATAAAGCAGCGCCACATTTAGGGCACTTTTTCCAAATACCTTCAGGAATATTCCCCTTCGTTTTAGCATCTGAACGAATTGAGCTGGGTTTTATTCTATCTAGCCAACTACTCATGAAGTTTTCCTGCTGTATTAACTAAATGCATCAAAAAATACGAACCCAAAATAAAGTTAAGCATCCATCGCATGACGCATCGAGGATACCAAGGTTTTTATTTCACTATTTATCGTCGCTTTATTTTCTTGGTGCTTAGCAATTATATTCACAATCACACTGCCAACAATTACACCATCTGCAACGTTTGAAACACTTGCTGCGGACTCAGCATTACTAATACCAAAACCAACACCTACCGGAATTTGATTATGTGCTTTTATTTGAGCTACTTTCTTAGCAACGTCATCAACATTTAAGGTTGCAGACCCAGTTACACCTTTGACCGAAACGTAATACACATACCCACTACTTTGATCACAAATATATTTGATGCGGTCATCTGTCGTTGTTGGGGCAATTAAGAAAATAGAATCCAAGTTATTTTCATTCAAAAATGGTACTAAAGAGCTCGCTTCTTCAGGCGGAAGATCTACTATCAAAGCTCCATCAACACCAGCCTCGGCCGCTTCAATAGCAAAGTTCTCATACCCTTTAATCTCTAGTGGGTTTAGATAACCCATAAGAACGACTGGAGTTTGCTTATCTGTTTCACGAAAGCTTTTCACCATTTCAAAAATATCATCAATCGAAGTGTTATGCTTTAAAGCACGCTCACATGCTAATTGAATCACAGGGCCATCCGCCATAGGATCTGAAAATGGCACGCCTAGCTCAACGATATCCGCACCAGCTTCAACTAATGTATGCATAATTTCAACCGTCCATTCTGGCTTTGGGTCACCACCAGTAACGTAAGGTATCAGTGCTTTTTTCCCTTGTGCATTAAGGGTTTCTAAAACATTCTTTAAACGACTCATAATTAGACCTTAATACCATCGATATCAGCAACTGTATGGATATCTTTATCACCACGCCCTGACAAATTAATAATCATTATTTGATCTTTTCTCATGGTAGCTGCTTTTTTAATACCATAAGCAATCGCATGACTAGATTCCAGTGCCGGCATTATGCCTTCAACTAATGTTAATCGACGAAAGGCAGCCAGTGCCTCATCATCTGTTACCGAAACATACTCTGCACGCTCCATATCTTTAAGCCATGAATGTTCTGGGCCTACGCCCGGGTAATCTAAACCTGCAGAGATAGAATGCGTACCTTGAATCTGCCCAGATTCATCAGACATCAAATAAGTACGATTACCATGTAAAACCCCAGGTTTACCCGCGCAAAGAGGTGCGGCATGCTTACCTGTTTCAACACCGTGACCACCAGCTTCAACACCGTACATTTCTACTTCTTCATCAAGAATAAATGGATAAAACAAACCAATCGCATTAGAGCCACCGCCTACACATGCAACCAAAGCATCGGGTAGTCGCCCTTCTTTTTCAAGACATTGTGCCCGAGCTTCTCGACCAATAATAGATTGAAAGTCTCTGACCAACTGTGGATATGGATGAGGCCCTGCAACGGTACCAATAATATAAAAAGTATCATCGACGTTAGTTACCCAATCACGAAGCGCTTCATTCATCGCATCTTTTAACGTTTGAGTACCGCTAGTCACCGCTTCAACCTCTGCACCTAACAATTTCATTCGATAAACATTCAAAGTCTGACGTCGAATATCTTCGATACCCATGAATATTTTACACTTCAAGTTAAGTCGGGCTGCAACAGTTGCTGTTGCAACACCATGTTGCCCAGCTCCTGTTTCAGCGATAACACGAGGTTTGCCGAGGTATTTAGCTAACAAAGCCTGACCAATCGTATTATTTACTTTGTGCGCACCGGTATGGTTTAAATCTTCCCGTTTTAAATAAATTTTGGCGCCGCCAACTTCACTTGTTAAGCGCTCGGCAAAATAGAGCGGTGATGGACGCCCTACATAATCTGCCATATCTTTATCAAACTCTTTGCGAAACGTAGGATCATCCTTTAAGGATAAGTACTTTTCTTCAAGTTCAAGTAATGAAGGCATCAACGTTTCAGAAACAAAACGCCCACCATAAGGCCCAAAATGGCCCTTATCATCAGGTAACTGGTTTAATAATTCTTCTGTTATACGCTTATTTGTCTTCGCACCCACGCGACACCTCTTTTATGAATTGAGAAATTTTCTCATGATCTTTAATACTTTTTTCAAGTTCTACGCCGCCACT
>CAJWBJ010000058.1 GCA_913020495.1 uncultured Oleiphilus sp. | reverse complement strand
CATACTGGTGTATTGTGCATCTTCACGAGGCCCTGTCGCCAACGGATAAATACGAAATCGCTTACTATAATAGTCCAACGCCTTGTCGCCGGTACCAGTATCCTGCACGAAACCTCGTACCATTACCCAGTTACGGTAAGTCGGACACTTCACCACAAAGTACCCTTCTGGCACAGTTCCCTCGTAGCCGGGAGGAAGCAACAGATACTTGCCACCCTTTCCCCTATCACGACCCGCATTTCCGAGGTCTGTCAACCAGCGTTGCCAGCTGTCATCGACAACCCCGAGTACATTTGGTGGAACCTCAACGACTGTCGGACCGTCCTTCTTAAGATCCGTATGAGCCGAAGCATAAACACTTTCGGTATTATAGGTGAGCCCAATGGCACCCACTTTTCCAGCTCCAGGCTCAACATAGATCTGAATATCACTTGGGGATCTCCAGCCATAATCTCGGATATGAGCCTCAAATATTGCGTTTACGGACGTCATTGGCATGAACTCGAGATACGCCTGAGTTGCCCTCTGTCTGTCCAGTTGGTCAAAGGCTTTATCAATCGTAGATTGAGTAGGAAAGCCCCCCTGATACTCCAAGGTACCGATGGGAGACTCAGTTTTTGCCGTTGTGTTGGGGTAATTATCTTTCGCATACCCGCTACTTGCTACTATGAACAATAAACATGCGCTTATAAGTGTTGTGCGTGTATTCACCTTAATCTCCTTTTTTAGTCTTTATCTCAATCAACATTTTCTTACCAGCCATAATTAATACCTAGACCAAAACCAAATTCGTTTGCATCGTAGAGATACCAGTCAGCATCACCTTCGGTTTCAGCCTCGTAATCAAGAGATAAGATTTGTCCGTCCGGATGGTACTGCTGACCATTTATTAAACTGAGGAGATGACGATCTCCAAAAGCATTAGCACGCACATGATCACTATCACTAATTTGTACTCGACGACTATGGCAGCCCTGTGAGCCAATGTACTTCGCGACTTGCCCATAACTATCAAGATTTTAGTTTTGTCTTGCAGAACAACTAACTAAGCAAGGTCGATTTTCATGCTACGGTATAAACTATTTCACTACGCATAAACTCTTACATTAGATTGCTAACTTTCATTCTATTTATTGACAATCCCGGTATTCATTGCTTCTTTTACCCAGCCCTTGATCTCCTGCACATCGATTGGTTTATAGAGACGGAATGTGCCGTTCCAGCCCTTACCTACCGTCACCGAGTATGGCGTATCACAGTTAAAATCGATGGTCAGAGTTCCATCCCCGTTGTCCTTCATCCGGTCATGGCCAATATGGTAATTGTCGTACCCGACCCATGACTCTGAATTGTAGGTTGTCAGGGAGAAGAAACCGCCATTGGAATAATCCAGGCTAGGCTTGGGAATAGTAATAGTCTGGCATTCAGCTGCGGAACCTTGTCCTTTCACGGCCGGCGTGTATTGAGCATGTTGAGGCGGCAATCCACCCCAACCCAAAGCAGAAGCGTAGTAGTAGTCGACGGGGCTGACATCATCTAGTGTCGCACCAAAGGCCTTGGACCCATCAATAGGTAGACCCTTGCTGTACACTTCGTTAATGAGTTTATTCCTGAACGCCTCTACTTCAGCTGCATCAAAGCCTTTACCTTGGTATGGCCTCAAAGCATTGGCCTGGATATTCAACGATGCTTGCGCAGTCTTGGTTTCTTCGAGGTCGTCACTGACTTTGGTGCGTGCAAGGATATATACATATTCGCCACCCGTAAGGTCCTCAGGGGTAATCGTCACGGACTCACCAGCATAAATGACACCATGAGTCAGATGATTCTCATCCATATAGTGGATAAGTTGAAGAGCGCCATTCTCGCGCTTTGGAATGGAAAGGGTCGCACCCTTGGAAACGTCAACCAATGCCAGGGAATACACTACATCCGCGTTGGATCGGATAATGGTCTGGTTATCTTTGGTGACACGGTCATTATGCGTCCAGGTGTTGATGTCTGCTTCGGACTGTTGGCGCATGAAATTCCAATCGGTTTCTGCCCGCACATAGTTTTCGGGTGTCACCGGAACGACTAATTCTATCTCTGGTAATTCGTACTGCTCAAATATTTCTACATCTGGTCGATAAGCCCGCATCAAAAAAGCCCAATTGTCTTTTGGGGTATATAAAAAGTTTGGGGCGAGTTTCTTACAATTATTATCACCGAATGCCACGGTGAAAGTGCCGTCCTCATTTGATTTGAGTCCCTGATTTGTACTGACGATATTGAATTCATTCGACATCAAGTACTTATCAGGCCCATAGGCAGTGATGGAAAAGAATGCTTTAGCCGGAACTTTCTGGTACGTCGCCTTGTAACACATCCCGCCTTTTACATCTTTTTTAGCATAGGGTTTGTACATTGCATTTTCTTCTTTAGATAAACCCCAGGCACCGGCGGTGACATAGGTGAACTTTTCCCAGTCATCTACATCTTGTGTTCTGCTTTGCATGGTGCCAAAGGTGTCTGGTAGCTTGTCATACGCAGGAATAAGCGCTTCACGTACCTTGATCATTTTTTCTAAATCAGGGCGAACCATTTCATCTGTCGTATTTGCACCAACAATCTTATAGTTGGGGTGTAACTGCTCGACGATGTATTTGACGTCTTCAGAACTCGCATCCGTGCCCGTTCTAATACCCACCACAACGTAATCCGTCGCGAACTGTTCTGCCTTAAACTCGTAGGACTTGCCACCGTATAGATAGAACGGTGTCATATGGTTTTCATCCGTTATTTGGATGGCAACAAAGCGATCTCCTGTATCAGGTAACGATACGGTAAATCCGCTTGTGGTATTCACTATTGCAAGTGAGTAAATCGTATCATTGTTGGGTGAGACAACCCATTTGTCTTCCGCACTCGATAAACCGGGGAAATGGAAAAAATTATTGATACCGCTTCTACCAATAAAATCGGCGAAAAATGCACGCGACTCGCTCTGAATATACTCCTTTGCACTCATACCATATTGTTCAGGGTCGACTGCCCAGCCTGAACTTTCAATTGGTGGGATACTATTTTCAGCCTTTTGCATGTCTTCCAATGTGGCGCATGCATTCAATATCAAAGACAAAAAACAGATTAATAGTATTTTCTCCATTCTAATTTTTTCCATTCTAATTCGTTCCTGTAAAAGAGCTCTATCAGAATAGGCTGATTAGAACTCAATATTTGAATACACGCCGTTTACCAGCTGTAATTTATTCCCAGACCAATGCCAAATTCTTCCGCATCGTATAGATACCAGTCGGGGTCCCCTTTTGAGTCTTCTTCATAATCAAGAGACAAAATCTGACCATAGAAACGTGTCAGCCAGTTTTGAGAAAACTGCCAATTAATGCCTGTATTGGCGAGATAGGCGAAATCAGAACCTCCGCCACCAATATCTAGTTGGCTAGACCAGGACCATTCCTGGTTCAAACCGTACGCGTGAGTCAAACCTACAAAACCATCCACCCATGAGAAATTTTTATCTCTTTGCAGAGTAGTCACTCCGCGCGTCACCGAACCATCGAAACTATGCTTGTAGTAGCGTAAGCCACCAATGACCCCGACAACCCCTTGGCCATATTGATGAAAGTTATAATTCGCAGCTAACTCTACGGCGTCTGCTTCAAATAGAAGGGAAGCTGATACCGGTGTACCGGTTCTATCAACGCCGTTCACCTCGCCTTCTAATCCCAAATGCGCAAAGGAGAATTTGTACGTCCAAAGACCCTTTGACGCAGAGAAAGCAAGACCAAACCCGGACTCGTTATAGTCCATCACATCATCAAAATCCAAATCGATTTCAACTTCAACTGGGCCAAAGACTCCCACATTTAGTCCCTGGTCACCTTCAATATTTAGCGCATATATTCCAGTACCAGCCCCAAACTTCCATTGCTCGTGGCCATCAGCTAATGCCATGCTTGGAATAAACAATATGATGCTGATTACAGTCATCTTTGTATGTGTAAAACACATATTTTTTCCTCTTTCATGTTTTTTTTGGCCTATTATTTACTTTCACCGCGAATGCTCTCGATCAGTTCAAACCCTTCTGTTTTCGAACCTGTGGTAAATTTAACTTCCGGCACCTCACTCGCAAGCTCCATTGCCTCTAATATGTTACGGTAAGAACTAGACTTAACATGACGCTCCATTGCCTCTTCTGAGTCCCATTCTTCCAACAACAACCAACTATTTGGGTCACTCTCTTCCTGATATAAACGACAACTAATACACCCGGACATCGCTTGCGTCGGCCCCAAAACCATAGTCAATACATCACGTAATTTGCTTACTTTTTCCTGAGCCGCTGTAAACTTAATGCTCGCATTGATCATTAGCCAAGCTCTCTATCGTTAGTTGGTTATACAGAGTGAATCTGTTTCATAGATATACTTCTGAGCAACATTTGAACCAGCAAACAACCATTCACCAAAAAATTTTTATCTCATTGTTTTAAATAAGGATTATTAGAATACGTAGAATAAATCCAGGACATTTTGTAAAGGAAGACTACGATATTTCGGGGAAGCATTGGATATTTCGGGGTTTCTAAGGACGCACGAGACCTAATTTAGACATTTTAGACTCAAGAGTAGAAGGTTTCAGCCCCAGTATTGCGGCGGCGCCTTGCTCACCTCTTACACGCCACTGGGTTTCTTCTAAGATTCGTAATATATGGGCTTTCTCAACATCCATTAGCTGTTTAGATGACTCATCGGGTTCTTGATGTAGAGCGGGTAATTGAACGTCAAGTATGTTGTCAAAAGACAGAATCATGGACCGCTCAACCACATTACGCAGTTCACGGACATTACCAGGCCACGAATATTGTATCAGTCGTTGCATCACTGGTTCAGGAACCTTCTCAATGCGCTTGCCCATATCATTGTTATATTTATTGATAAATGACCACACTAATTCCGGAATATCAACCGCGCGCTCTCGCAATGGCGGAATCATGACAGGAAATGAACTGAGCCTATAGTATAGATCGCTTCGAAATACGCCTTCGGAGACGAGTTGCTGCAGGTTCTGGTTGGTCGCTGAGATAACTCGAACATTAACTTTAACGGTTTCCACCCCACCCAAACGCTCGAACTCTCCTTCTTGCAGCACTCGAAGTAGTTTAGGTTGTAATTCTAAAGGTAATTCACCTATTTCATCCAAAAAGATGGTTGATTGATTGGCGATTTCGAAACGACCAGGCTGTTTAGCAAGCGCCCCTGTAAAAGCCCCCTTCTCTCTTCCAAATAGTTCTGATTCGATCAGTGTTGCGGGTAACGCGGCACAATTGACAGTCACCATAGGCTTGTTACGACGAGGGCTAAGATTATGAATCTCCCGCGCGATTAACTCCTTGCCCGAACCCGTTTCGCCCTCAAGCAAAACGCTCGCTTCAGTCGGCGCGACCTGCTCAACTAATTTCAGTAGTTTTTTCGTGGCAGTACATTGGCCCAAAATATCTATGTGAGGATGATTAAGTTTAACTTCCTCTCGAAGTTGGGCGTTTTCCAACGCAAGTTGATTTAGATCACTGATATCCTTTACGATACAACGGACCCCCACAATCTGCCCATCGTCGGCTTTATCGGGGTAGTAGCTCACAATCCTGCATATCTTTGTACTATCTGGTGTCGTTCCTTCTACTCGCTCATCAATGATAGACAATCCATCTTCAAGAACCCTACGAAGCGTTCGCTCAATACCAACAACATCGGGCAGTATTTCAGTTACTTTGCGACCGATATGATCCGAAACGGGAAGTCCATTGATCTGGGCTAAGAATTCATTGATATGAACAAATCGTAGATCTGTATCCAAGTAGCACAAGCCAATTGGAGAGTTATCGCAGAGATTGTCGATCCGATTTTTTAAAGCTTCCACTTCGAAGAGAGATACTTCAAGTTCGAGGCTCAACTTTTTGGCTTCAGTGATATCAATGATAAACCCCCGAAGTTGTTCCGCTTGGCCATTTACGCGGATAACACTAATTATGTCCTGTATCCAAACTGTTCGTCCATCTGCTGCAATCATACGATAGTCAATCTCATAATTATCTAGTGTACGAGATGATTGTTCGCAGAAATCAGCTGCTCTTTCACGGTCTTCTGGATGTATATGTGACACCCAAAAACCCTTTTCTTTCCATTGTTCTGCTGTATACCCCATTAGGCCCAAGACCTGAGGACCGATATAAGTAACCTCCCATGTACGAGCGTCAGCCTCCCATGGAATTGCATGGGTAGTCTCTAACAACCGTCGCTGGGACTTTTCGCTCTCTTGTAATTTAACCTGAGCCGCCACGAATTCACTCATATCGCGAATACTGCAAATAACCAACACATCGTCACCGATATTAAGGGGGCTCAAATTGATGTCACATGGAATTTCAACACCATCATTTCTACACAACTGCAGGATCCTACCTATTCCCCCCGTGTGCTTAAGCGTTGGGTTTTCAAAGTAGTTACTTCGATGCTGGGAATGAGCTAGACGGTAACGTTCAGGAACCAGGTTTTCAATAGTTTGACCAATCAACTCTTCAACATCAAAGCCAAAAAGCTCACTAGATTGAGTATTAGCAAATAAGATTCGCCCCTCCCGCCCAATGACTAACATTGAATCAGGTACAAGCTCGAAAATAGTCTCCAAACTTAGATCTATCTCTAGAGCACAGTTTACTTTTCCATTATCTGTATCGCTTATGGTAGTTGCTTCGCCAGGTTCCGCTGCCACTTCAGATAGGCTTTCCTTCCCAGTTAACATGATATCAATCACTCCTTGAACCCAGTTGAAACAACGTAAAAAGCTTATATTAGTTTTAGATTATAGACCTTATTAAGAATAACGCTTCCACACATTTAAGATCTAATAACTACCTAAAAATTGATAAATACATGCGTCCCATTTCCCATGATAAGACGATAAACAAGTGTGCGATGTACGAAGGTATGAAGGTATGAAGAGAGTGTTTACCAGCCATGCGTAGAATCCTTATTGATACTGATACATGAAAGTTGTAAGGGCTCTGATGTAAACCCGGAAAAGTTTGAAAGTAAGTACTGAAAACTACCTAGTACACTTAATCTAACTGATGCCACTTATTTTATCTAATAATTCCATACCTACATAATGTACCTAATATTCAAGCCTACATATCAAATGCCTGTATATTTAAACCATTTCCTGTTACAAATTCTTTGTTAGCGCTCCCGCAAAAACAGGTTATAATTTAACCGATATTATATTCTCAATATTTGGGAGATAGTGATGGAAATCGGTAGTGTAGGTAATTTATATACGGTCGCACCCGGAACGACCAACAGCCCGGTTCGCCCAGAAGCTGACCTTAGCTTTGAAGAATCAAATGAAGCTGTCGACAATACAATAAATAGACTGGATGAAGTTCAAGATACTCAACAAGCCACACAAGACCTAACGCGACAGACTGCGGTTAGCTTGATAGAAGCTCAACTACAACAAAATAACATTGAGCGATATATTGAGGCCTCCACTGATCAGGAGATTGATAACAATAGTTTGCCGGGTGCCAGTGATGTCCTTCAAGCACAGCAAACGAGTCAACTAGCTAATAGCTTGTCAGATGTTCCTTTAGAGCGAGACCAAGAAAGTCTTCAAGATCAGCTTCAGGAACGTATTAGTAATATCGTTAATGAAGGTAGTGATACCCAATCACAATTAGATATTTTGGTATAGTAATTTTCACACTAATCATTTAAGAAGTTTGTGCGATTCAAACTCTCTGCCATTCCGGTAGTTCTTTTAGCCGGAAGCCATGTTTTTTTATAGTTAACATGGTATTAAAGTCATGGATTCCGGCTGAAGAGCACACCGGAATGACGACGCGATTTAATGAAAAGGAAATAAATAGTTCATCCAGGCATTCATTCTCAAAATAACCTTTCTCATGATGGCCACATGATGCATATGATCACTGTATATGGCTGACTGCCCGAATGCTCCACCCGGAACCTTGCTTTCGTACTCTTCAAAACGTGGGTCTGTAATCTCTATAACAACAGGTATTCGGCCAGGCCTGATTGCGCTTTGCATATTAACCAAGCCACCAGACGCTTGAATCTGCCCTTCTGCAATCGCGGGAAATACAGACGATACTTTTCCAGAAAAAACCATGCCTGGAATACCATCAAAAGCGACTTCGGCATCGTTACCTACTTCCAGTCTCAATAGGCTATTTTGACGAAACCAGCCTACATGATAATTTTTTTCCTTATGCACAAAAACCATTGCAGGACGCAGTGGAATATTCACCGCTAACATACCCGGCCGTAAAGCAACTTGAGTAACATACCCATCCGTTGGTGCCCGTACGACGGTATTGTCAAGTTCATATTTAGCCGTAGATAGTTGTGCTTTTACTTTATTAAACTGAGTCGTAGCTGTATCTAAGTCACGTTTTTTAGCCACACCTTTCTTGGTTAAGGTTTTAGCCCTAATCAAGTCTTTTTCTGCAGCGTGTAATTGAGCTTCAAGTTCAGCCACTTTATTTTGAAAAGGTAAAGGGTCAACTTTAAACAAGACATCCCCTTTGCTCAACTGACTATTCCCAAGAACGGGTACTTCAATAACCCTGCCTTTTACGATGGGTACAATCGGCGTAGTAACAAAGTAATCACGACTCATTTCAGAATAAGGGTGATTGTAATTCATCAGAAACACGAGCGTGCCGATAAGAACGACGCCACCTAGGCCAGCCGTTGGCACGCTCCATTTATTTAGAGGAATCTTGAAAACTTTAAATATAACGATACAGATTGCGGCGTAAGTAAGAAGTAATAATAAATCCATTATTGTTGCTCCCCAACACTCTCTAAGGTGTTAATACGTACACTCAACGCTTCAATTTTACTTTCTAAGTCAGCAACCTCTGATGAAACGGTACCCTCATTAGAAAAGCCCCAGCCTCTGTCTTCACGGTAAAGTGTTGCCCATATCCATAAAAATGGCCAAAGCACATGCAGCGTAAACAAACTCACCCAACCAGCAACATGAATTGCATCTTGATGGGGGTGATTACGATGTTTTGAAATTTCATAGGGTATGTCATGAATGACAATAATCCCATAAAAAATCGTTAGACCAACAAAAAACAACAAACCCAATGCAAAGTAATCTAACATTCTGTTTCTCCAGAATTGAATAATTCTATTATTAAAAATAGGGTCACACTAATGGATAGTGTTAATTAAAACTATACCCCGCTCAGAAATTCCCAGCATATTAGCAAGGTTTTAATTTGGTTTTGGTAACCCATTCATTAGACGTTTAATCATAAGTTCTAAACGTTTTGCTCGCTGTTCTTTACTTAGGTCTTCACCGACCACATAAGCCTGTATTGCACCTTCCCACATCAGGCTGGCAGGACCTTTATTGTGTTTACCTATAGCGACTAACAAGGTTCCATCCTGGTAATTATTTACCGATTTTGCTATTTGTGGATAAGCTTTAAAATAAGGTGCAACATCTTGAATTTTTCGATCTCCCACCACCACCATGGCAGAGATTAAATAGGTCGCCTCCTGGGCATTTGATACTATTTTATAATCAGTATCAGAAATGTAATTTGAAATAAGTTTGGTGATGGTTCTTCTTGAATCCTCAGTCACTTTAGTACCTGAAAGTGAATCCTCTACAAACACATTCGAATACCACGCAAAGGTATCGCCAACTTGTGGTTTAAAACTTGGGTTTGCAATGGATGCTGCAGAAAATTTACCCGCATCTCGGTTTACGGTATCACCGTTAGTGGTCACACATGAAACTAGCCCAAGGTTCACTAAACTTATTAAAATAAAGGCTTGTGTGATTTTGTATACATTAAAAGTCATTATATATTTCCAGAAATTAATAGGTTTTTTTGTTAATTAGCTAAGTCTATACTTGGTTTCCAGCTTAACCATTTTTCTTCCACTTTCTCATTTAGCGGGAATATGGCGCCTTCCTGAGCTGAAGTTTGCTGAGAACCAGATTCAGGTGTTGCCATTGAAATACCACCGGATAAAAGAGATTCAATCGATTCGGTTGCGACTTTTACACCCGAGAATAAGCCCGCATCAATGCGTAAACCACTGTTATTCCAGAACACCGAGTCACTCTTAACCAGTTTTTGATATTCAGGGTAAATATTTGCATAGATTCTTACCCCATTTGAATTCTGCATCAAATCAACCCCTACTACCTCGCCTATGGGTATTTGCCTGTAACTAATGGCATCGCTTACTTTTACGGAACCTAATAGCTCGCTTTCGAAAACAATATTGAGCCCTTTAATTTTTGTTTTCTTTACAGGCGGCCGGTCAATACCGGTAAAGTCAAAGGTCGGTTCTCCTTTACCAGGTGAAATTTCAAGATAGGTGCCTGTTATCAATGTTTCTACATTTTTTACTTTGGTTAAGCCTACTTCAGGTTTTACCAGCCATATTCTGGAGTCTTGCCGGGCATGTTGCATTGCGCGCCCTCTTAACACGGCATCAACAATGACTGAGCTGAGGTCTTCTTGAAAGCGTATGCCTATCACCTCTCCCACTTTTTGGTCTTGATATTTGATCGGCATATTTTTGCGTAGGCCTACGGCTTGATCAAAACTAATACGAATATTGACGCCTGCCTGTTCAGCTTCATCCAAGTCTTCAAAAAGAGAGAATCTAGCTTTATCTTTTGCTTTTTTAGATATCTGGCTATCTTTTGGTGTATAGAACGCTAAGCCTCCTCTAAGCATTGAGGACAAGGATTCGGTCCTTACTTTAAAACCAGAAAGCCCCCCCTTGAAAGTAACACCACTTACTTGGTAAAACCGACTATTGGACTTCACTAAATCCTGATTTTTCTCAGGAACATGAGCAAATATATCTACCCCACCACGCCTCTTATTTAAACTAACGCCCTGAACTTCGCCTATTTTTATATTCTGATAAAAAATGCCTGTTCCCCGCTTTATTGAACCTGCAACTTCAGCCTCTATCACGAACTGAAGCCCTGCTGCTGAGGCATCAAATACAGGTGAATTAACTTGTGCTTTAAAGTTGGTTCTGACTTTACCTTTCCCCGGAATAAGGGTGATGTAACCGCCCTTTAACACCGCATCAAAGTTTCCTTCAGTCACAGAGGGGGTGACTAACCAAAATTGTGTTTTGTCTTTTAAAGCCCAATTAAACTTAGGGTCTATTCCGACTTCTGCGGTAAAGTTTTTAAGGTTTTTATCTATGTCTAATGCTTTGACTTCACCCACCGTCACGCCATTAAATAATACTGGCGTAATACCGGCCTCAATCCCTTCTGCGGAAGGAAAGTCTATATATACTGAATGACTATACTGTGCGTCGTCCATGTCTCGATACAAAGTATATTTGTGCCCATTCTTAACCTTTGAAGGTTTATGTCCATGGGACTCAATAGTATCGAAAGTCACACCACCACTCAGCATACTTAGAAGGGAGCCTGTTTCCAGCTCAAACCTTTGGAGACTCCCCTTCAGCTTTATGCCTCCTGCTGACCAAAATCGTGTTGCACTGCTAACCAGGTGTTCAAATTGGGGCTCAATATGCCCTGAAATCACAAACGATGATCCACTTTCTTTTAATTGAACCTGCTGGATTGTTCCCACCTGACTATGACGAAATAGGATTGGGTCACCAGGTTTAAGCCCGCCAGCATTGTCCGTTTTTAACGTTATATGCAAGCCAGCTTCGCTATAGTCCAAAGCTGGCGCTTGAGGAAGGACTGAAAACGTTGTAACTGGCGCCCCTGTTTCAGAAGGCCTTAAACTAATATAACGACCTTTAACAAGCGTATCCAAATTTGAAATACCCGATAACGAGGCTTTTGGTGAAACTAAATAAAACAAGGTCTCTGCCGTTAAGAATGGCTCTACCCTCGGATCGACACTCGCCAATGCGAGGATCTGTTTTTTATCCATGTCCATTTTAAAACTATTTATTTGTCCAAGATTCAGCCCTTCGAACGAAATTTTTGTACCCGCGTCTATACCCGATCCAAAAGGTAAAATAAGCTGTATAGGCAGACCGACTTGTGCAGTTTCAAAGTCCTCATAAAGCTGGAAAGCCTTTTTATCTTTGTGTACTTTTTGCTCAATCAAGTCTTCCATATTGTCGAATGCGATACCGCCAGTCATTAAGGCTTCGATCGATTCAGTTTGCAATTTAAAGCCCGATAAGCCACCCGATACCTTAAAGCCACTGGCATTCCAAAATCGGCTTTTATCAGAAACCAAGTCGGCATACTCTTCTTCAATATGCGCCTTAAATTGAACACCTTCAGACAGCCTGTTCAGGCTAACTGACGTTACTTGACCCACCGCAATTTGTCGATAGTAGATTTTACTACCCGCTTGAATGGAACCTCTTTTCTTGGACGTGAGTGTAAAATGCAAACCTGGTACGTTATCAGGCAGTGGTGGAGCAGACTCTAGGGCAATATACTCACTAACCTTCTGTTTTGTTTTATCCAGCTCTGGTCGAAAAGCAATATAATTTCCAGAAGTTAGCGTTTCCAGACCCGATACGCCTGATAATGAAACCTCTGGTTTTACCATCCAAAAGGTAGCGCCATCTCTAAGCATGTGTTTTGCTTGTTTATCCATTTCGATGAATGCACTGATGGATGCTAGGTCTTCATCCAGTTCCACTTTATTCACCACGCCAGCCGTTAAGCCTTTGTAGTGAACTTTGGTTTTACCGGGGGTAATCCCCTCTGCTGATTCAAAATGAACGATGATATTTACCCCACGCTCCATATAAGCTTTAAAGCCAAGGTAAGCACCAAATACCAGCGCTACTAATGGGATGATCCAAATGGCAGATAGTCTCTTTTTGCTATCGACTTGTATTTGTTGGTAGTCAGTATTGTTATCACTCATTATCTTTTAAATCCCAAATAAGGCGTTGATCAAACGAATGCGCCGCAAACATAGTTAATATCACCATAATGGCAAAAGCTGCTGCCCCTCTACCGGGTTCAATGGATGTGATATACCCAAGATTAACCACCGCCCCCATAATCGCAACAACAAAGACATCAAGCATTGACCATTTACCCAGAAACTCAACAACACGATACATCTTTGTTCGTTGAACAGGTTTTACACCTGAATGACGGTTAACGGTGATTAATAAAATAACCAGGCCAAGTATTTTACTTAAAGGCACCAAAAAACTAGCAATAAATACGATGACTGCAACCGGTGCCATCCCTAAATTAATCAATGTAATGATTCCGGACAAAATAGTATCGGAGGTGCCCGTTCCAAAATAGTTAACCGTCATAATGGGAAGGGTATTTGCAGGAATGAATACCACCAAAGAAGCAATCACTAAGGCCCAGGAGCGTTCAAGGCTGTTATGACTACGAAAATGAACGGGTGCACAGCAACGCGTACATAAACCATGATGCGCCCCACCTTCTAGTTTATTAAGCATGCTGCAGGTGTGACATCGAGCAAGCCCTTCTGACCTGGCCGACTTTAACTTAGCGTTGGCCACTTAATTTCTCCCACACGTATTGCTCATCCAAAAACTGAGTCACTAAGGTCGCACTAATAAGCAAAGAGGCGAATGAAATAAGACCAACGCCATAAATCGCACTAGCCAAGCCAAGAATTTTATAGAGTGCAACGACCATTCCAAGCATAAATACTTCTAACATTCCCCACTCTTCCCATTCATGAAAATAACGATACAACCTGATACCAATGAGTGATGACCGATTCTTTCTGACCAATACCATCAAATAGCAAATTATCAATAACCGAGCAAGGGGCACGATGATACAAAACAAGCTAACAAGCACAGCCACTAAATATAGCTCGCTGTTATAGATGGATGCTATGCACTCAAGTAAAGAAGATTCATTCTTTAAGCCCACAGCTTCAAGCCCCAGTAGAGGTAAAGTCATGGCTGGTATGAAAGAAATTAAACCAGCAACCGCTACGGCAAGCGTTCGGCTAGCACTGTCTCTTTTACGTACCTCAAGCGTTGACTTACACCTTGGACACGACGCTCGCTCACCTTCTACAAGCGTCTTTCTCTTTAATAAAAGATCACAATCACTGCAGGCAAGCCACTGACTTAAGTTTTTTTGTTCCTGACTCAATCGCTCTGACAAGGTTTATACTCTTGTTGAATAGGGTTAATACTAATGAGCCCGTTAATAGCACTAAACGGCTTTCACTCGGTAAAAGACAGCATAAAGCACGGGCACAACTATCAAGGTTAAGATACTTGCAAACGTTAACCCTGCCATGATGGTTACCGCCATTCCGATAAAAAAATCATCCGCTAATAAAGGAATCATCCCTAATACCGTTGTACCAGCAGCCATCATAACTGGCCTTGCTCTTGAGACCGACGAATCTAAAATGGCAAACCATGGCTCTTTTCCCTGGCTCAAATTAATACTAATTTCATCTAATAATACAATGGCATTTTTTATCAGCATTCCCACAAGACTCAGAAACCCTAGCAAAGGCATAAAGCCAAAAGATTGCCCCGTACCCAATAGTCCCCAAGCAACACCAATAATGGCCAAAGGTACTGTCAACCAAATAATTAAAGGCATTCTTAAGTTATTAAATAAGAAGATCGATATCAATACCATCATGGCAATAGAAACTGGAATGCCACCTGCTAAAGCTGTTTGGGCATCGCTGGAACTTTCATATTCCCCCCCCCACTCCATGGTGTAACCATCAGGAACATGTATTGCTTCGATCTCGGCTCGTATTTCCTTAAACAATTCACTCGGTAAAAATTCATCTGCGGGTTCTGCGCCAACGGTTATGGTTCTTTTTCGGTCACGTCGATGGATCAGTGAGTTTTCCCAAACCGTATCAAAACTTGATACCACCTGACCAATAGGCACCGCTCTTCCGGTACCAGAACTATAAAGCTGGATATTTTGGATCTGGCTGACGTCACTTCGCTCAGCAGGAATCGCACGCCAATAAATTGGAAGTAGCTCATCCCCTTCACGGTAAGTGCCCAAATTAACACCATCATTAAACGCAGCTAAAGCTGTATTTAAATCACCACGCGTCACACCAGCATAATTTGCTCTTGACTCGGAAAATACCGGGCGAACTTTTTTTACTTCTTCTCGCCAATCATCCTTAATGACCTTACCTTCAGCTGCTCTGAAAACAGCTTTAGCTTGCTGCGATAAACCACGTAAAACAACAGGATCTGGACCGCTGAACCTTGCTTCTACTGAGTTTGTAGGGCTTGGACCCAAAGCAAACTTTTGTAATTTAGGCATCGCATTAGGGAAGTTTTCTGCCACGTATTGTTCATTTGCTTTCATTAGGTCAGGTATATCGGCGTAGTCCTTAACGGTCACTAAAACCATTGCATAGCTCGAATAGTCCTTCTCTGGGGTATAAGTAAGAATAAACCTAGAAGCTCCCTGCCCAATAAAACTAGCAACGGACTCTATTCGTTCATCCTTTAATAAGGATTGCTCAATAATTTTAATATCCGCTTCGGTAGTACGAACATCCGTCCCTTGAGGTAACCAGTAATGTAGCATGTACTTGGTCATGGTTGATGCAGGGAAAAAAGATCCTTTCAGTTGCAAAAAGCCCCAGATAGAAGACGCCAATAGCGCGACCATAAGGGTCAGTGTTACCCAGCGAAAATTTAAACAAGCCGATAAGAATTTACGATAAGCAACAAATACAGCACCGGAATAGGCTTCACTGCCGTCAACCGGTGGGTCACCTGGTTTTGGGCCTGGTAAAAATGCAACACAAAAAAGCGGGGTAATCGTAATGGCCGTTACCCAACTCAAGCCTAACGAAAATAACATCACTTGGTAAAGTGACCGACAAAACTCACCCGTACTATCTTGGGATACACCAATCGCTGCAAAGGCTAAAATCGCGATGACCGTTGCACCCAGTAAGGGCCACATAGTTTGGGCAACGACGTCTCTTGCTGATTTTATCCGGTCTTCTCCAGCTTGAATTCTGACTAGCATGCCTTCAGTCACCACAATGGCATTATCGACCAGCATACCCAGTGCAATAACGAGTGCCCCAAGCGAAATCCTTTGCAGCGCAACGTCTTGCAAATCCATCAATATAAACGTACCCACCACAGTAACCAGCAATACAGCACCAATGATAAGACCAGACCTAAGCCCCATAAACATCAACAACACTACGATAACGATGCCTACTGCTTGTTCAAGACTAACAATAAAATTTTCAATAGATTGAACTACAGATTCATGCTGCATACTGATGGGATGAATTTCGATACCGACCGGTGTTTCAGCCATAATTTCATCGAGCCGAGCTTGTAGCGCAAACCCCATATCAACGACGTTTCCACCTTCAACGACCGATGCCCCTAATGAAATAGCTGATTGGCCATTTAAGTGTAAAATTTTACCTGCAGGGGCTACATACTCCCTTCGTACGGATGCGACATCTTTCAAGTAAAGAAGTTTACTGCCATCTTTGGCATCACCTTTTCTGAGAATTAGGTTTTCAATATCTTCGATGGCATCCACAGAACCTGTTGTATCTATGCGTAGATATTCTTCACCGACTAAAACATGCCCGGCTGAAACAACTTTATTTTTTTCTGACAGCGCCCGTTGTATCTCATTCGGGCTAATACCAAGCTGCGATAACTTACTATTTGAAAACTCAACATAAATCGCTTCTTTTTGTACGCCCCACAGGTCAATTTTTGCGACGCCAACTACCAATAACAACTCACGTCTTAGCAACTTAGTGAACTCGTAAATTTCCTTATAGGTATATCCATCACCTGTAATCGCAAACAAGATTCCAAATACATCCCCAAAGTCATCAATCACTTTCGGTTTGCTAACGCCTGCAGGAAGTTTTGACTGGACATCATTTATTTTACGCCGTAACTGCTCCCAAACAGCTGGCAGAGTTGTACTGTCGTACTTATCTTGAATACTGACGGTAATGGTTGAAAGGCCGGGCTTACTAATTGATTTTATGCGCTTTAGCTGACCTAAGCGTTGAATCTCAGTTTCAATAATATCTGTCACTTGCCGCTCTACTTCTTCCGCTGAAGCGCCCGGATAAGCGGTAACGACCACAGCATCTTTGATGCTAAAGGCAGGGTCTTCTAAGCGAGATAAACCAGAAAAGGCAAATACTCCCCCAATTAATAACACAAAGGTCATCACCCATGTGACTGTTTTTTTCTGTATGGCGTACTCAGCAATACTCATGAAATCAGGTTCCTTAAAATAGAAGAATTCACTTATGTTTTACACGCTCTGTTATAGCGATTGCGATGCAATCTTTACTTTTTGACCTTCAACTAAGTAGTGAACCCCAGCAATAACAACTCTCTGCCCAATGGTGAGCCCCGTTGTAATTTCAACCTGAGAAGTTGATAACGCTCCGACAACAACTTCCTGTCGGTTAACTGTTTTATCTTGACTAACCAACCATACATACTGTTTTTTCTTGCCCGTAGGGTCCTTGAATACTGCCGTGACAGGTACATAGATATTTTTCGTTTGCTCACCCTTCACCTTTTTAAGCGCCACGACAGAAGCGCTCATACCAGGCAGTAAATTTAAGTCCTTAGGCGCATCAATCCCTAAAACAACCTCATAGGTTTGCGTATTTGCATCAGCCTCGGTAGCAAACTCCTTCACCGTAGCGGGAAACTCTCTGCCTGGCACCGTTTCAAAGAAGACTTTTAGGTCGATATCTTTCTTACCACTACCTACAATCTCTCTCTCAGGCACCTGAACGACAACTTCTAGGTTATTGTTATCCTGCAAACTCAACACCGATTGTTTTGCCTGAACATCCTGAAAGTTTTCAACGAAAATATCAGCCACCGCACCAGTAAAGGGCGCTTTAATATTGGTATCACTGAGTGCTTTCTTTGCTCGTTCATAATCAGCTTCAGTCACATCAAATTGAGCTTCGTATTTATCTACATCGGCTCTACTGACCAGATTCTTTTTAACCAAAGGTCGCACACGGTCCAAGTCTGCTTTAGCTTTCTTAAATTGCGCTTCGGCAGCTTTTAACTTGCTCTGAAAATCACGAGGATCGATCTTGGCTAACAACTGACCTTTCTTGACGTTCTGCCCCTTACTGACAGGAAGGTCAACCAGGGGGCCGGAAACCTGAAAGGATAAATCGACTTTTTCAGCGGCCTGAACCTTGCCAGGTAGTGTTCGACTTTGATTCCCGGAAGACTCCACCACCAAGATAGATTTAACGGGTCGAATCACCTCCGCTTTTACTTCTGGTTCTTTACTGCACCCTTGTATAACCAGAGAAATAAGCAAAGAAAAAGATACAACTATTCGTTTATGAATATCCCGATTGAAATTCATCATATTAGATCCTTCTTATTTTGTGGCTTCATTTGATTTATTATTCGAGCTGTTTTTATTCTAGGTTAAATTCATACAAACACTAATACCTATATGTAAAACTGAAAGATCCAAACTTACTACCTTCTTCCTGACCTTCATATTGATCTGAACTTCTAGCCGCTGACACAACGAACCCCCAACTTCCACGGTTGAGAGCAAAACCTAAAGATCCAATAGCTTGCCCATGCTTTAATGGTACAGAATGGCTTGTTTCAAAAGTATTACCATCTATGAGGATATTATTCGCCACATAAAGCCCCGTCGCATGAACAAATATGGTCCAATTAACACCACTTAGACCCGCCAATGGGTTGATTTCTCGCCCGGGAATTGTGGAAGCGGTCGCAAAACTTGTCGCAAGGTTATTGCCCCAGCGAAAACCAAGACCCGCACCCACATCGCTTTTTAAGTTCCCTACTCCGACTACAGTATTGCCGACAATTTCAAGCGCAATACCTGTGCTAGAGGAAGATCGCCATAGGCTCCAAAAACGCTCTGCACCAAGCCGGAATACGGGTTCATTGTCTAACTGGTGATCCCATCCCTTAGGCTCATCAGACCCTGTCATGCTATGAACAACTTTCTGGGCCTGCTCAGCTCCAGATGCTGGGCCAACCATACCCAATACCAATGAGAGTCTGTCTGAAACATAGTCATCGAACGCATACAAGGTTCCTTTCCATGCAAGTAAACCTGCATAGGATGGCTCACCTATAACTAACTCTTTAAGTTCAATATTCGAAGCTGTCTGCATTCCTTGAGCTACCATGTAGCTCACTGCACGACGCTTACCTTCCATATCAGAAATATATAAGTCTTTTGAAAGGAAGTGCATCCAGGAAGGAATAGTAGACTCATCAAATTCATTAAAGCCAGCATGTGCCCAAGAAAAAGCCAAACCGTTGGTATAACCACCATCAACACCCGCTATGATGTCATTCTCGATGGTTAAGGTAGCAAAGTTGATGAGGTTTTTTTTAGGTTCTGCAAGTACACCAATACAAACAAAAAAACATAACATTAAAACCACGAGTTTTTGAAAGATAATCTTACACATCTTAATTCCACCCTTTTATTACCTTAAACACTAAAATGAATTTGATAATTTTTAGTTTAGTCTACCCACGCTGTTAACGTTTGAATAACTAGTACATTCGTAATACCTATAAAAATGCCCCTACCAGCGGTACAACAATAGTAGCTTTTGTAGAGGTTCTAAATTTATCAGTCACCGCGGTCATATTTTCGATAGCTGTCGGTGTTGCCCCCTAAGTAAGCCCCGACATGACAGACGCAATCTTACGTACTCCCATTAACCGAAAGATGACTTAACTAGCAAATAGCGCGAAACTGACCTTTTTAGTCAACGCCTTTCCCAGTAAAAGCACCAAAATCGCCAGTATGATTGTTTATCGAACGGTAAGATCCATTTAAAGTTATCTGTAGATTTTATTTTTGAACAGAAAACTAACTAGTATTCTGATCAATTTGCTAAATGAGAACGGCTTACTGCAATAGCTAAAGTAATGCTTATGAAAATACTTTGAAGCTAATTTTAAAGATAACTGATGATTAGTTTATGTCTAACCAAGTAATTTTTATTGTTCGTTCGCTAGAATTCCCATGTGCAAAAGGATACTATTTTTCAGAATTTCTAATATGTAGTACATAGAAATAGAAGGGACACTAAAGCTAAAGATAATTTGCAACATAACCTCGATATAATGGAGCCAATAATGCTGAAACAACTTACAAACTATCAGTACTACACAACTCTCTGTAAAAATACATTCTCATTGCTACTTTTGGCACTAACTCTTACAGCATGTCAAACGCCTCCTCTTGATGTTTACCACTCAATGAACAGTGATGTAGATTTAAGTCGTTACCAAACATTTTCAATCCAAGCAGTGACAGATAGGGATAATAAATTCACTAACTTTATTAATAAGGGAATTGAAAATAACTTAAATGAAAAAGGCTATCAATTAGCTGAAGAATCTGACTTGGTGGTTATCTATTCATTACAGATTGAAGAAAGCGAGCAATTGAAACAAAAACAAATTCCTGTTCACGGTACCATTTATACGCAAACCTCCATGGAAGCAGTATTTGAAGCAAAAATGCTCGTTAATATCATTGATAGTAAAACCGGAAAAGTTATTTGGAAAGCAGCGACTTCAAGAGATTTACGTAGAATAAACACGAACGATATTGATCAGGTAAAAATTAATGACCGAATGAATGAATTGTTTGAGTCTTTTTAGGGATTTTGTAAGGTGGGCTTAGTAAATATAGCCTCGATATTATCTAGGCGAGCTGCCCCACCTAATCTTATTGATGTTGCATATTTAAGTTATTATCGTCATATTTTTATCGTAAACAAACAGCTCTTCTCCATAAACTACCACCAGTCACGAGCTCCATGATTGAAGCTTTATATAAGGAGAGTTAAACTAGAACTTACTAGAAGAGACATTTACGCTTAAATTAATATTGCTTTGTAATTACTTATAAACAGTTTTGTAAGAAGCATCGCTTCCTACAAAACTAAATAAAGATTCATTAAACTTGAGGAGGTGCCAATAAAGAAACACAACCCGCATTATCTGTAGGTAACGTCACAGAATTTACGCTCAAATCATCAATCAAACCGTCATCACTTAACCATGAAACGGTTTCACCGCCATAACTCAAACTATATTTGGTTTTACTACCCTTAGCTCCCTTACTGATCAAGGTAATATCAAACGAACCCTCAAGTGTTAAAACAAGACGATTATCATCTATCGCGAACCAAGTTCCATCAATTAAGGTTCCCTCTGTTTCTTCAACATTCGTATCTTCTTTATCTTGGCCGGTATAATCTGGTTCATTTTTAGGGTTGCCATCACTATACTTCAAACAAGCATTTAAAGTACCTGCAATACCACTTTCATCTGCATTAAAAAAGAAATGTGCACTCCCCGATTTATTGTCACTTAGATCCTCATCTTCGTCATAGGCAACAAACAATTGTTTCTCAGCTAAGTCAGTTAGTGGAATAGCGCCTGATATATCAATATCGGCATAATTTGGTGCAGTAAAATCTACACCGACCAAAGCAGTAAAATCTACATCACTTGTACCTTCTAAAGCCGTATATAAACCAGAATTAGTATCTTCTGCTTCAGTAATCGCCGCGTCTATTTGTGCAACATCAGGTACGTTTTCCTGACGCTCTTCAATCATCTTCCGTACCACCATTTCAACACCGATCACTCTAGATTTTGCTTCCGCAAAAAGAGTACCGGAAGGAATTGCATTGGCAACCAAACCGATCACTTTCACTGCATTCGCTATCGCGGCTGTACCATCTACTGGACTATAATTTAGATCCTCATCAGCATCGTAAAGAGCTTGAATATCGACTTGTACAACGGCAAAAGCTGCCGTAAGCGCAGTTGATAACTGCCCAGAAGATAAATCCTTTAAGTCGCCCAAATTATTTATCTGATCAGCTAGCGCCTTATAAACCAGACCATTAGTGCTTTGAGGAAACCCAAAATCTTCACCAAACTCATCATACTGGTCATCCAGTAATTCAGAAAAGATGGTCACCACTTTATGAAAAGAAATAGCTGCTCGAGTTATGTCGGCGTTATAACCAGCCTCGCTTAAGAAATCCTGATCTAGATGGCTTTCATTCAGACCATAGGCAGTTAATATTTGTGTCTTTACCGCGTCAGAGACGTTCGTCAGCATTGAGGACAAAGGTGAAATCTTTTGATCCAACAATGTACCATCAACTTCGAAGTCATCCGGTGAGATTCTTGCTGACAAAGAACCATCAAAGGGTTCTCCTGTGAAAATATCAAAACCACCCTGAGAACGAAGAACAACATCATTTCCTGAACCAATGGAAGACAAACAATATCGCTTTTGTGCAGTACTTGCTGCATTTGCACAATAGTCTGTCCCATCTTTTGCTTTGGAAAAATAACCATCCTTATCGGTAATAGCAGAAGGCTCGCCAGCATTGAGCCTACCATTATTGTTATAATCTAAATAAACTTTTGCTCCGGCCAAGTAACCATCTACAGCGATGCCAGAAAGAGAAGAAGAAGGTAAATCACTTCCCTCATCTGGGTTATCACTACTACAACCTGCCACTAATGCTACTGCTGTCGCTAACCCGGTCACTGTAAAGGCTCTCAATACTTTTTGCTGAGCTGCTTTTTTAAAAAATCTCATTATCGTTCTCCTTAAAATTTCTCTTCGATGCCGATGTTGAAACCTACATATCTAGGCACATCAGTACCATCAACCTCGATTTGATCTAAACTTGCAGATAAGTCTATATTGAGCATGCCAAAAAATGTGGTTCCAAAACTAACTGTTGTCAACTCACTACCCACTAAATTCTTACTCATTCCAAACCGGACAGATGGAATAATATAACTGTTTGAAAAATAACTCGCTGATGCATTCACATACTGTGATTCACGCCCGACAAGGTCAAAAGTAGAATTCATATCAGCGGCTCCTGAAAGCAACCACATTTTATCTTTAGTATAGAGTGCACCTTCCACCGTTGTTTGAGAACTCATAACGGCCGTTTCACTTAAAGCAATTTCATCCGAAAAAACTTGCAGAGCAACAAAGCAATTAGATTGGCGAGTTGGATCACTGATTGAAGCACAATTTTTGCCAATATCACCATAATCAAACTCAGGCTCATTGATATTCTTAATTGTTACTCCAAATTGACCATTAGGAAGCGCCCACATCAAACCAAGGTCAACACCTACTTGTGTCGTATCAACAGTATTTTCATCGAACTCATCTCGAATGGCATCACCAACATCATCATCTTCAAGTATATTTTCTAAGGCAATTACTTGCTTATTTAGAGAGGCCTTATACACATTCGTTTGAATACCAGCATACAAATTTGTAGAAAGGCCGAATATTGCAGGGTTCCAAACTTCACGGCTATACCCTACGGAACCCGTTAAAATAGAACCACCTTTAACATAAAGAGCACTCGATGTTGTGAGACTTATATCAGTCCCGGTTAATTGAATATCTAACGAATCATCAAGAAATCGTGTATCAAAAATACCTTGAGCTTGCAGATCAAAAGATAAAACACCACCGAGTAAGTCACTTCTAATAGCAAAAGGCATTAAGGGCACGTGCAAACCTAATCCTACGGTTAACCGTGCATCCTCACCCATTACCGGAAGTATGTCATCAAACTTATCTTTAATTTCAATGGCCTCAGATAGTGTTAAATCATCTTTATCCAAAGCATCTTTTAATTCATCAACTTCATCAATAAAGTTATCAACGTCGCCCGTCTCAATATCTATACCAATTGAACTGAAATACCCCATCCGAAGGTTTTCACCCTTGCTGAGTAATGACTCACCACTTGCCGGATTTCCTGTTAAGGAAAGTATTGTCGATGGGTTACTTGTTTTCCCCAGAGTCATTGTCTGCCCTGGTGCATGTATTTGATAGCCAGCCATACAACTTGCTGAGCCACCTAGCCCGATAAGCCCTGCGCTGATAAACGCAAGCCGACTAAGTGCTTTATTCTGCTTCATAGTGCTTCCTTAAATTTTTTTATATGGACTTTGTGTGAATAGGTTTACTCTATGTGGCTAAAGAATAGTTCAAGGTAGCGTAATCACCACTTTGAAATGATTAGAAAATGATTCAATTTTGTTATTGATTGATTAAATCACGTAACGAAACATGTTCGACGCTTCGATAAAGATCTGAATGAGCCTTTTCAATCAAAACATCGACGGGAGGTGAAGCCTGCACTGAAAGTAGTAGTTTGGATTTGTCCTGACGTAGTGCTTTAAAAATTGTCGCGACTGAGATTTGATCTGTTGAGTGAGCAGGCACTAGCTGATCTGATTTTTCACCAGCAATTAACAACAGATTATTCGCAAGTAGTTTATCGATAATCGAGCGGCTCAAAATGGCGGGAATACCATTCCTCCCTTCTATTTCAGTTTGTTTTACCGGCTCCGAGTTAGAGTCATAACGTAGAGCAATGTAACGCATGATATCCAGCCCCGTTTTTTCAAGTAGTTCAGGGCATGCTTCCAACTTATAGTTTCGTGTTATGTGATTTCCATGTTGATGATAAAAAGCAATACTGGAACCTAATAATAGAATTAGCCAGTTCATATAGAGCCAGATTAACAATAAAATCCCAACGGCAAAGCCTGAATAAATAGCATCATATTTTGTCGAGTTCACAACAAATGAGGTAAACAGCAAACTACTTGCCTGCCAGCTACCCCCTGATATTACGCCACCAAATAAGGCACTGCGAAAAGTAACCCGCGCATTAGGCATCATCACATAGAAAAATGTGAAGGCAAAAATGATCATTAAAAACGGCATTAACTTGGTTAAAAAAACGACCGCACTACCAAAGGGTTCAATCGCTACGACCGACTGAACAAAGTCTGAATTCATGGTTGAGGCGGTTAAACTAATGGCAGTCACAATAAGCACCGGCCCAATTAAGATGACACTCAAATAATGACTAAAACGTTCACCTATTGAACGAAGTTGTGGCGCAAACCAAATGGTATTGAATGCACGTTCAATTTTCTGAATAAGTGAAATCACAGTATAAAGAAGCATCACCAGCCCGACCGCCCCTAACATGCCTACTTTCATGTTATCGACAAATGCCAGTACATTATTATGAATTTCAATTCCTTTTTCGCCCATGGGCTCAAGAAAGCCGTATAACATAGGCGTAAATTGATCTTGTACATTGAAGGCTTTGAGTATTGAAAAACACAAAGCCAGCATGGGGACTATCGATAAGATCGTTGTATAAACCAAGCTCATTGCATGTAAATTGAGTTGGCCTGATGCCATATCCCGCCCTACAGCAAATAG